>NZ_BMOD01000010.1 GCF_014646895.1 Deinococcus roseus | reverse complement strand
CGACATGTTTCCATCATGCGCCCCTCTGGACGGGATGTCCACCTGCGAAAATCACCCCCATTTTTTGGTGCGTAACTTCAGTAAATAAATCCTCAAATCTGCAGCTTCTTTGCAACCAGAGTCTATTTCTTTGAGAGGTGTGCAAAGGGTGCATCTTGCTGTGAACTGTGACCTGAAAACTGCCAACTTCTCCGCCCATGCTTTTGACAGACGCTTTAAACTGAGGCATGAAAACATGGCTTGTTGCAGGTCTGCTTCTGGGCATGGCGCTGGCCCAGGATGTTCCTGTGAACCCTGAACAACTGGGCTTCCTTGATCTTGCGGATTTTGAATTGCATGGTCCGGTCAGGCAGGTCAAAACCTGCTTCCTGGCAGCAGATTACTGTGAAACCGTGCAATTCAACCGTTACGGCATTGAACTGAACGAGGTGAAAAACCGCACCCTGGTGTCCAGCCAGAATGGCGTGGTGGTCTTTGAAAGCAAAACCAACCACGGTAAACTCATCGACACCTACCAGAATGGGGTTTTGTTTTCCCGTGAAGAAGATGGGGGAGACATCACTTCAACCCGCAGGGTCTTTGAGTACAACGCAGAATTTTTACCCATCAAAGAAACCCTCTACACCAGCCAGGATGGGATGTACCTGCCGGAAGGCATCAACATTTACACCTACCAGGACGGTCATCTGGTTTCTGTGGGGGCAGAAGATGGCAGTTTCACGGTGTACTACAATGCGAAGGGCGCAAAGACCGCAGAGAAATCTGTGACAGACGGCGAAACCTTCCTCACCGAATACACCCACGATTACGATGCGCAGGGCAACTGGATCAAACTCTATGAGGCTGGAGAACTGACCGCCACCCGGGAAATCAGCTACCAGTAAACAGCACAAAAGGAGAACGCCCAGAGCTTGACTCTGGGCGTTCAGGATCTGGTGACCCCAACGGGATTCGAACCCGTATCGCTACCTTGAAAGGGTAGTGTCCTAACCGTTAGACGATGGGGCCAGAAGCTTTCTGGCCCTGGAGGTTACATGGAACCTCGCGGACACGCACGAAATAGTATACCAGCCCTGAAGCTTTGTCAAGCCTCTTCTTCCTGCACCTCGGTGTGGGGGTAAATCGAGACCTGCTTGATGGCCCGGTCGTTGGCATCCATCACTTCAAAGATCCAGTTGTTGGCCCGCACGCTCTCCCCGACTTTGGGGATGTGGCCCAGCCTGGAGAACAGAAAGCCTGCCACCGTTTCGTACTCAGATTCGTCTGAGTTGTCGATTTCCATTTCCAGCAGGCTTTCAATTTCATTCATGTGGACGCCACCATCCACCATGTAGGTGTTGTTGTCCAGGATCTGGATTTTGTCTTCTTCCTCGTCGGTTTCGTCGTAGATGTCTCCGACCAGTTCCTCGATGGCGTCTTCCAGGGTCACCAGACCTGCGGTGCCCCCGAATTCATCCACCACGATGGCCATGTGGGTCTTCTGGGTTTTCAGGCTGTTGAAAAGGTCACGCACCTTCATGCTCTCTGGCACGAAGTACACCGGGCGTTTGATGGTCTCCAGGGTGAGGGTGTCCAGATGGTCCAGGTGCAGCAAGGTGTCTGCGGTGTGGATGATCCCGGTGATGTTGTCCAGGGTGCCTTCAAACACCGGAACGCGGGAATAGCCGTGCTCCCGGCGGTATTCGATCAGTTCCCTGAGCGGGGCATCTGCGGGCATGGCGATGATCTCGGTGCGGTGGGTCATGATGGCCTTCACCGTGATGGCATCGAATTCAAAGACATTTTCCAGAAATTCCCGCTCCTGCTCCTCAAACATGCCCGCCTCGCTGGAGGTGTCCAGGATCATGCGAATTTCTTCTTCCGAGTACAGGCTGTGGTGCCCACTGGCGGGTTTGAGGCCCAGCAGGCTGACAATTTTGTTGCCCAGCCAGTTCATGCTGAAGATCACAGGCCGGAACACGGTGGTGAAGATCATCAGGGGTTTGGTGACGGCCAGGGCGGTCTGCTCGGTGAGTTGCAGGGCGATGCTCTTGGGGGCCAGTTCTCCAAACACAATGTGCAAGGTGGTGGAAATGGCAAAGGCCACCCCGAAGGAAATGGCTTTGACGCTGCTGGCACTGACTTCCATTTTTTCCAGCCAGGGGTGCAGCAGGTGCTCAATGGCCGGTTCGGCCACAAAACCAATGGCCAGAGAAGCCATGGTGATGCCAAGCTGGGTGGCTGCAATGTAGAGGTCCAGTTGTTGCAGCGCGGTTTTGACGTCTTTGGCAGCCCGCACCCCCTCGTCCACCAGTTGTTCAATGCGGGTGCGCCGCACACTGACCAGTGCAAACTCGGAAGCCACAAAGTAACCGTTGAGGATCACCAGCACGAAAAGGGACAAGAGGCCTAAAAGGTCGGATATGTTCACACAAGCTCCTGAGGTGGAATATAGCGTTAAAGCGTCCCTGCCCCTTTGGGACAGGAACGCCAAATAAGCGTTGAGGTTGGGTGTTCTTTGTGAGAACTGGGAGGTTCCTCCACCATTGCAGGCATTTTAGCAAAAAAGTTTCAAAAATGTAGTTGGTTTTCACGCAGTGACAGGAGTGTGTGCAGGCGTGTGTGGGAGAGAGGGCCAGGGATGGGACTGCAACACAGATTTCTGGGCTGGGATTTTGACAGCTTGAGGGCACAAAAAAACCTCTGTGGGTCACAGAGGTCAAAAACATCCAGCGGGAAGCTTTTACTGGTTCAACCTGTCCAGCGCCCGAATGCCCCACCACAGACTTCCAACCGTCACCACCACCGTGATGATCCCAATCAGGCCCAGCAGCAACAGGCCTTCAGGGGTGGTCCAGTACACGTTTTTTCCTTGCAAGATGATGACAGAAGCAGGGCGGGCCATGATGACTGCCAGCAGACCCACATAAACCATGCTGAGCACCATGTACAGGATGCCCCCCGGAGACATGGCAATCTCGCTGGGGTTGTCTGCCCTGAACCTGGGAAAAGCTGCGCCCAGAGACACGCCCAGTGCTGTGATCACCATGGTGCTGCTGATGGCCACCGTCCACAGGGCAATGGTCATCACCTCGCCCAGTTTCAGGATGATGGCGGTCTGCCAGGCCAGCACCACCGACACGGCCATCATGGGGATCAATGCACCCATGAATTTGCCCACCACCATGCGGGTGTAGGTCACCGGAGCCGTTTGCAGCAACCAGAACCCGTAGCCTTCCAGAGAGATCACCGGAAAGGCCATGCGAATGCCAATGCCTGCCACCAGAAACCCCTGAAACACCAGCTGCAGAAAGCCAATCACGTTTCTGAACCTGGGAACGCCCAGTGCGCCATCCAGCGGGTAACTGCTGAGCGAGACCAGATATACCCCGACCAGGGCCACCAGCACCAGCAACTGGCTCCACTGGGTGGCATCCCGCATGATCAGGCGCAGGTCCTTGTACAGGATGTGCCCGATGGAGCCCAGCTTGCCATACAGGCGTTCCCCCCAGCTTGCCAGCAGCACTTTGCCATTGAGGGCGCGGGTGGTGCCTTCCAGACCCCGGATCCAGCCTTCCCGGTAGGCCACCACCGCCATGAATCCGGCTAGCCAGAGGGCCACCACACTGATCAGGCTCACCCCCAGTGCTGCGGTGTTGAAGTGTCCCTGTGAGGCGTCCCACAGTGCGCGGGCGGCCAGGGCCGGGGGCATCAGGGTGTCCTCATTGCCCACGAACTGGGCCAGCAAACGGTCAAATTGCTGGGGATCGGTGACTTTCAAAAGGGCTTCGGGTTTGAGGGCACGGATGATGTAGACCAGACCTGCAGAGAGCAAAACCCCCATGCCAGTTGCAACTTCCTTCACTTTGCCCACCGGAGCAAAACGCATCAGCAGCACCGCAATCAGGCAGCCCATGGCCACAGGCAGCATGTACACGATCAGGATCAGCCAGGTGGAAAGCAGGTAATACCAGCCTGGAGCATGAAAATACGCTCCAATGCTCAGGATGGCTGGGATGGTCAGCAAGGCAGGCACACCTGCAGCACTGAGAAAAGTTTCCAGCAGTTTCAGACCAAAAACCCTCAGGGTGGAAATCGGCTGGGTCAACAGAAAATTCAGGTCGTCTGACAGGTAAACGGTGCTGATGGCTGTGGTGATGCTGGTGAAGGTCACGCCAGCAGAAAGCACCACCACACCAGCCTCCAGAAACCGTTTGGCAATGGAAAAACCAATCCCCTCACCGTAACGGTCCAGAAAGTCCAGGGCTTTGTGCACCCCGATCCACTCTCCCAACACCATGGCCAGACCGATCAGGAGCACCACCCCATATCCGAAGCGGTTTCCAGTGCGCACAGCGTTCCACAGCCCGGTCAGTTTAAGTTGCAGCAGCATGCTGGGCCTCTTCCTCCTCAAGCAGCTTGAAGAAGACATCTTCCAGGTCCCCACCGTGGGTGAGGTGCTTCAGTTCGGCAATGTTGCCCAGTGCGCGCAATTTACCTTTGTGCAGAACAGCAATTTTTTCACTGATGGCTTCTGCCAGGGGCATGCTGTGGGTGGTCAGCAGCACGGTGTTGCCTTTGCGGGCATGTTCCTGCAGCAGTTCACGCACCTGTTTTGCGGCCTTGGGGTCCAGACCCACCATCGGTTCATCCACCACCAGAACGGGAGGCTCAGGCAGCATGGCGGCAATCACCGTCAGTTTCTGTTTCATGCCGTGCGAATAAGTTTCGATCAGGGCATTGCCAAAATCTTCCAGCCCAAAAAACTGCAGCCAGGTTTCAATGTGTGGGTTGGCATTGCTCAGGCCATGCACCCCGGCAATGAAACGCAGCAGCTCACGGGCACTCAGTTTCCCGTACAGGTAAGGTCGGTCCGGGATGTACCCGATGCGTTTCTTGGCTTTCAAAGGATCTTTCCAGACATCTATGCCTTCCACCTTGACCTGTCCGGCACTGGGCCGGGTGAGGCCCACGATGGCCCGAATGGTGGTGGTTTTGCCAGCTCCGTTGGGACCCAGCAGGGAGGTGACCACCCCCGGATTCATGGTGAGGGAGAGGGGTTTTACGGCTTGATACGCACCGTAGCTTTTGGAGTACTGTATCAACTCGATCATTGGTCTCAGTGTAGCTTTTTCAGGCTGTCACAAATATTGCGGTGGAACGGTTCTGTATACTTTCCCTATGCTCCCTCAATTGAAAATCACCCACGAGGCGGCCCGCAGCCTGACGCAGGAGTACCTGCTCACGGATGGTCTGGGCGGATTTCACATGATGACCCCTGCCGGGGTGCCCACCCGCAAGTACCACGGGCTGGCCCACAGCCACAATCCGCCGGTGCAGCGGGATTTGCCCTGGATCATGCCCCTGGAGACCCTGCAACTGGGAAAGCAGCAAGCAAGCCTGTACACCCTGGAGATGACGCCGGGTTATTTTGTGGGACGCGGCTGGGATTTTCTGATCGATTGCAAATTGGAAGCGCTTCAACCAAAACAGACCCATCAGGCTTTCGGGGTGACGGTGCAACGCTCTGTGGTGATGCCGCAGGGCAGTGGGACCCTTTGCTACCTGTATGAAGTGCTGACCCCACATGCGGCAGAAATGACCCTGGAAGGGCTCTTTTCGGACCGGGACATGCACGGCACCTGTGAAAGCCTTCCAGATGTGCAGTTCTCCAGCCACCAGAACGTGATCCAGAGCGCTTATGGGGAAAACCGGGGGGTGACGGTGCGTTTTCATGGGGAAGATTTCAAGGCTTTGCCTGTGCAGGTGACCCCCCAGCAGCTTTTTTACCGCGTTGAGCACGAAAGGGGAGAGGGTTGTGAGGACATTGCTGCCCGCATCCCCATGTATCAGGTGACCCTTCCTGCAGGCCGCTCCCGTTTTGCACTGGTGGTGTCTGCCACAGGCTGGCAGGGAGATCCCTGGGAAGCCCAGAAGCAAGAACAGAAACGACGGGAAAACCTCATCCAGCAGGCGTTTCAGACCAGTGGGGTGCAAGACGACACCGTGGCAACCCTGGCCCTGGCTGCAGATGCTTTTCTGGTGCACCGCCAGACCGTGGATTCTGTCTCGGTGATTGCGGGTTATCCCTGGTTTGCAGACTGGGGGCGGGATTCCATGATTGCCCTTTCTGGATTGACCCTGCCCACCGGGCGTTTTTCAGACGCAAAAGGCATCCTGACCACCTTCCTGAAATACCAGAGGCAGGGACTGGTGCCCAACAACTTCTGGGACGATGGAAAAGGAGCCGGATACAACACGGTGGATGGGGCGTTGTGGCTCTTTGTGGCGCTGGAACGTTATCTGGATGCCACCCAGGATTTTGAGTTTGCCAGAGAGCAGTTCGCTGTCCTGAAAGAGATGGTCCGTCATCACATCGAGGGAACGGACTTCAACATCAAAGTGGATGTGCAAGACGGACTGCTCAGTGCGGGTGAAAAAGGGGTGCAGCTCACCTGGATGGACGTGAAAATCCGCGACTGGGTGGTGACCCCCAGGCACGGCAAGGCCATTGAAATTTGCGCTTTGTGGCTGAATGCCCTGCAGATCTTCCTGAACCTGTCTGAAAAATTTGCAGTCCAGGACGATTTTACGGCCCTCTGTGCAGACCTGCTGCAAAAAGGCCAGCAGTCTTTTGCCCAGTTCTGGAACCCTGACAAGAATTACTTCTATGACTACATCACTGCAGAAGGCCAGTTCAATGCAGATGTGCGTCCCAATGCACTGATTGCTCTGGCTTTGCCTTACACCCCATCGACATCAGAGCAGCGCAAACTGGCCCTGCAAACGGCAGCGGAACTGCTGGTGACCCCGGTGGGCACCTACTCACTGGCCCCCACCGAGAAGGAATTCAAACCCAACTTCACAGGAGCCCAGATGGTGCGGGATGTTGCCTACCACCAGGGCACCATCTGGGCCTGGCCTGTGGGCAGTTACCTGGAACTGCTCTGGAAGGAAACCAGAGACAGGGATGTGCTGAACAGTCTGATGCACGGCCTGAAAAACCACCTGCTGGAGGGTGGTCTGGGCTCTGTGGCAGAGGTGCTGGAAGCAAAAAGCATGACCACCAGAGGATGCCCTTTTCAGGCCTGGAGTGTCAGTGAATTTTTGAGGGTTTACACCCTGGTGAATGCCCCTCAGGATTAAAGTCACCTGAGTTGAAGCAACGCCTCCTGCACGGCTTCCTGCAACGGGTGCTGTTCGGTTTCCTTGCTGATCAGCACCAGGGCATTCAGAAAACCCTGCAGGTTCAGGCGGGCAGCGGCCTGCTCTGGAGAGGCGTACCAGTCGGGCTGCACCCGGTCCAGCGTGTGTTCCAGCCACAAATGGATGTTCTCGGTGCCCAGTCGGGCCAGGGCGGCGTGGGCGGCGCGGGCCAGCCTTTTCTCTTCACTGTAAAGGTAGACATGTTCCATCAGAACCAGATCCTGAATGCTGTCCAGCACTGCCAGAATCTGGGTGGGGGTGCTGTGAGGGTGTGCTGCAAAAACCATCAAAGCATCGGCTCCGTGGGCAATGGCGTGTGCCCAGCCTTTTTCGGGCACGTAACCCCTCAGGTCGCATTCTTCTGCAAGGTACTCCAGGGTGCGTTCCAGGGCTGCATGGCGTTCTGCTTCTGGCAGTACAGGGTTTTCCCCATCAAAGCCAATGATTTCCGACAAAATCAAAACGCTGAAAGAACGCAAAAACACCGAATCGTGCCCGCTGGTGCCCAGACCCAGACGCAGGTTGTCCTGGGTCCAGGAGAGCAGGCTTTGCAGCTCTGCTTCTGGGTACATGCCCCTTTCAATCCAGGCAGACAGGGTGAAGTACCCCACCGTGTCCCTCAAAAAACCATCGGTAGAGGAGAGGAAATCCAGCAGTTCACGGGTGGCCTCATGCAGAGAGACACCCTCTGGAAGCTGGTAATCGCTGTCAATGACCTGTTGCCACTGGTCTCTGTTCATGACTGCAGGGTAGCAGAAGCAACTTCAGCAGAATGAGCTGCCTGAGAACAGGTATTGACTGAATGAATGCTCATTCATTAAACTGAATATACGTTCATTCTGAGGTGTACATGCCAGATCCCACAGACCCCATCCAGCAACAGCTCATCGAAGCCCGCAAAAAGCAGATCCTGAAGGCAGCTGCCCAGGTTTTTGCAGAAAAAGGCTTTCACAGCGCCACCATCAAACAGATTGCCCGCACCGCTGGCATTGCAGATGGCACCATCTACAATTATTTTCCCAACAAAGAAGCCCTGCTGATGGGCCTGATGAACCAGCTCAATGAAACCCCGGAGCGCCCCATTCACTTTCAGGAAGGGCAGACCCTGGACTTCGAGGCTTTTCTGACGGTGTATCTGGAGCACCGCATGGGCCAGATCCAGCAGGACATGACCATTTTGCAGGGTTTGCTTCCAGAACTGCTGGTCAACCGGGATTTGCAGGCCCGCTACCAGCACGAAATCATGGCCCCCACCTTTCAGATTGCTGAGCAGTATTTCGGGCAACTGATAAAAGAGGGGAAACTCAAAGCGCTCCCTGTGGAACTCACCGTGCGCATTCTGGCCGCCAGTGCCCTGGGTGTGGCGGTGCTGAATTTGCTGGGAGACAAAGTCATCCAGGACCAGTGGCAGGAGGCAGGCAAGGTGCTTTCACAGGTGCTGCTCGGTGGTCTGAAGGAGGAAAAACATGGGTAAGATCAGCATTGTCAGCCGCCAGTTCAAGGCAGATCCCTTTCCTTTCTATGCCAATTTGCGGGCAGAAAGCCCGATTTACCCCACCCAGGTGGGGAGCCGCAAAGTCTGGCTGGTCAGCCGCTATGACGATGTGGTGTCCCTCCTCAAAGACGAGCGCTTCGTCAAGGACCGGCGCAACATCGAGGGATCAAAACAGAAAGAGCAGTGGGTGCCAGCCATTCTCAAACCCCTGATGCGCAACATGCTGGACCAGGATGAGCCCGACCACCGCCGCCTGAAAACCCTGGTCCATCAGGCTTTCACGCCCAGGCGCATTGAGCACATGAGAGGCCGGATTCAGGAGATCACCCACATCCTGCTGAACCATCTGGAAAAAAAGCGGGAAGCCGAGCTGATCCACGATTTTGCTTTGCCCCTCCCCATGACCGTCATCACCGAAATTCTGGGCATTCCTGCTGCAGACCACGGCAAATTTCACCACTGGACCCGTGCCATCCTCAAAGCCCCCACCGAACTGAATGCCCTGCTGTCCCTGCCGCAGATGGTGGCCCTGATGAAGTACCTGCGCACCCTGGTGCAAAGCCGCAGAGACCAGCCCAGAGACGATCTGGTGACCGCCATCGTTCAGGCAGAGGAGGCCGGAGACCACCTCAGCGAAGACGAGTGCCTGGCCATGATTTTCCTGCTGATCACTGCAGGCCATGAAACCACCGTCAACCTGATCACCAATGGAGTCCTCACCCTGCTGCAACACCCGGCAGAGAAAAACCGCCTGCTGAACGACTTCAGCCTGATTCCATCTGCAACAGAGGAACTGGCCCGCTTTTCCCCTCCTGTGGAAATGGCCACCGAGCGTTACGCCAGATCAGACCTGACCCTGCTGGGTGCAGGCATCAAAGCCGGAGAGATGGTGCTGGGCGTGATTGCCTCTGCCAACCGCGATGAAAGCCAGTTCAAAAAGGCAGACGTGCTGGACCTGGGCCGCAACCCCAACAAACACCTCTCCTTCGGGCAGGGCATGCATTACTGTCTGGGGGCACCCCTGGCCCGCATGGAGTTGCACATCGCGTTCAGAATGCTGCTGGAACGGTTTCCCGATCTGGTGTTGAAGGCCAGACCTGAACAGCTCAGGTGGCGTCCCACTTTTGTGATTCGGGGTCTGGAACGTTTGCCCGTACGGGTTTAAACCAAGTGGCAAAATCGGTCAAATGTAGTATGGTGTTCCCGATGAAAAAGAAACGATTTGATCATCTGGGCTGGCACCGCACCTTGACCGATGAACAGCACATTTACATCCTGCCCGAAGGCATTCTGGTGGATTACATTGCAGGACTGGTCAGCCATCCGCTGTGGGTGCCCACCTGTGCAGGGCAGCAGGTCAAAATTCTGGATTCGCATTACCGCTGGATTCACTTTGCTCCAACCGGTGCCCACCACGCCCTGACCGTGCAGCTTGATCCCCACGACTGTCCGGTGCAGTTCTATCTGGACATCAACCAGAGCAATGAAAGGGATGAAGATGGCATTCCCTACGGTCTGGACCTCTATCTGGACATTGTGGCTGTGCCAGATGGCTGGCAGGTCAAAGCTGCAGAGATCATGGATGGAGATGAACTGGAAGAAGCCCTGAAGGAGGGCCACATCACCCAGACCCAGGCCGATTTTGCCTGGACCCAGGCCCAGAGGTTGCATGTGCAACTGCTCAGCCAGCAGTTTGCAGATTTGAAGCTGGTGCAGGAGCATCTGGCAGAACATTCCAGACCTCTGCACGTTTAAGTTTCAATTGGTCTCTCAATCTCCGGCAGCTTCCAGCACGGTGGTCAGGCAATCCATCACCTGCCTGAGGGTGTCTTTCTGCCTGTCTGCTTCGCGGTACGCCATGATCCATTGCTCTCGGGAGTACAGTTCGATGGGTCCCAGCACCCGCTGCACGCGGCCTGTCTGCAGGGCTTCCAGGCAGAGGAATTCGGGCAGCACGGCCAGACCCAGGCCCTGTTCCACAGCAGAGAGCACCATTCTGAGGTCCGGGACCACCAGCAGGGGCTGAATGTCCAGCCTGCTGCTGTAAAAATCCTTCCAGAATTTTCTGATCAGCAAGATGTCGGTGTTGTGTGCCACCCAGTGCTGAGCAGGCAACCAGGTTTCCAGCGCCTCGTGTTCTGGCAGGGGAAAGCTGGCAGGCGCAACCAGCACAATGTGTTTTCTGGAGAGGATCTGCCCTTCCAGCACCCGGCCCGTGGGCCTGCGGGTGGAAACCACCAGATCCAGATTTCCGGTTTCCAGCTCTTCATGCAGGGTTTTTGGATCTGCGAATTTCACGTGCATGCGCAGGTTCAGGGTTTTCAGGTGGGGCAGCAGGTACACCTGAAAGAACTCCGGGGTGGTTCCGAGCCTGAGCAGCGGCAATTCCAGAGAAACATTGGTTTTTCTGCTGCGGTTCACCTGTTCCAGACGGTCTATGGCATCTGCCACCTCTGCATACAGGGCCTTGCCCCTTTCCGTGGGTTCCATGCCTCTGGCGGTGCGCACGAACAGGGCTTCTCCCAGACTGGCTTCCAGAGCAGCAAGTTGCTGGCTGAGGGTGGGTTGTGTGACGTTTCGGGCACGGGCTGCCCCGGAAACACTGCCCATGCGGTAGACCGCCAGAAAATTCCGATACCAGTTGAAATCGGCCATAGGTTATTCTAATGCCTGATCTCAAAAAACACCATTGGATTTATGGGTTGCATCTGGCGTAACCTGTGTGCAGATCGAGGAGGCCTCCATCGGTTTGCAAAGGAGAATCCCATGACCATCACTGCACTTGATTCCAGAACCGCCCTGGTCCTGATTGACCTGCAAAAAGGCATTGTTCGCCTCCCCACCGCCCATCCTGCCGATGCTGTCGTATCAAAAGCTGCTGAACTGGCTGCAGCTTTCAGAAAACAAGGCCTTCCTGTGGTGCTGGTTCACGTGACTTTCGCTGCAGATGGTGGAGATGCTCTGAAGCCCAGAGCAGACCATCCCAGACCCCCCATGACCCTGCCTGCAGATTTTGCAGATTTTGCAGAGGAATTGCAGCTTCAGGACAGCGACATTGTGGTGACCAAGCACCACTGGAGCGCTTTTTATGGCACCGATCTGGAACTCCACCTCAGGCGCAGAGGGATCACCGGGATTGTGCTGGGGGGCATTTCCACCAGTGTGGGTGTGGAATCCACGGCCCGTGAAGCCCATGACCGGGCCTTCAACGTCACCATCGCCTCGGATGCCCTCACGGATTTGCATTTGCCTTCCCACGAGCACAGCCTGACCCAGATTTTTCCCCGTCTGGCAGAAGTGGGAACCACAGAGGAGATCCTGGCTGTTCTTGCTGCAAATCATTTGCAACCTGCCTGAGGATCAAACCAAAAGAGGCCGGGGCAATTCCCGGCCTTCTTCTTTTGCCCGTCCTCAGACCCCGGTCGGTTCTCCGGTGCGGGTGAGCGTTTCGATGTGCTTGCGGGCTTCCTGCAGGTTGGCCTGCTGGGATTCGGGGGTGTATCCATGCTGTTTGATGAAGGTCACGTCGGTGATGCCCATGAACCCCAGTGTGGTCTTGATGAGGGGGGTGTGGTGGTCCAGGCTTTTCCAGGGATCCTGGCTGAAATCCGATCCGCTGGCCGTGATGATGTAGGCCTGTTTGCCTTTCAGCAAACCTTCTGGGCCTGCAGAGGTGAAGCGGGTGGTGCGTCCCATGCGGATCACCTGATCCAGGTAAGCCTTGAAGCTGGCCGGAACACTGAAGTTGTAGATGGGCACCCCGAAAACCAGCACATCGGCAGCTTCCAGCTCATCAATCAGCAGGTCAGAGACCGTCAGGGCAGATTGCTCCTGGGCAGCGGGGGGCGTGCTGGGAGCAAACACGGCCTTCAGCCAGTGCTGGTCCACAAAAGGCAGGGGTGTGGTGCCCAGGTCCCGGTAAGTGACGGTGTCCTGAGGGTTGAGTTTCAGCCAGGTTTCCACAAATTCACGGCTGAGCTGGCGGGAGAAGGAACCTTCGGTGCGGGCACTGGAATCCAGGTGCAGAATGCGGGCCATGTGGGCCTCCTTGGGGTGTGAAAGGGCTGCATCAGGAATCTCCTGATGCCTGCTGTCTAAAGGGAAGTCATGGGAAGTGAAGCCGCAGAGCGCTGTCTGGAAGCCTGTCCAGAAGGTGCCCTGATGCCTGTTCTGTTTATAGTCCAGATGGTATGTTTTGTGAAGTACTTACAAAAGAGTAAGGTACCCACCAAAAAGTAAGTCCCCAGGAGGATGAATGAACACTCCCGAACATTACTGCCCCACCGGATTCACCCTCAAAGTCATTGGAGGTCGCTGGAAAGTGCCCATCCTGTACTTGCTTTTTCATCGCCCCCACCGTTTTGCAGAAATGCGCAGGGCCATTGGCGCGGTTACCGAGAAGATGCTGACCCAGCAACTGCGTGAACTCGAAGAAGATGGCATTGTGCAGCGCAAGATTTACGACCAGATTCCCCCCAAAGTGGAATATTCCCTGACCCCTTTTGGTGAGACCCTGCATCCAGTGATTCAGGCCATCGGGAAGTGGAGCATGGAGCATGGCCCTGCTGCCACCAACATGCAGCAGGAACCTGCAGGGTGTGGTCCTGCAGAGGTCAAACCACAGACCCTGCAGTGAACAGGATTGGATCCAGAAATCTGCCCACCATTTGCCTCAAAAAGCAAGGGCTTTTGTCTAGATTTGACGGCGGTTTTTGTTGTGCAGAAAAACAAAAATTCTCATTGAACCTGGTCCATTTTTCAGGAGATGCTCAGCATGGAGCCGCTGGATATGGTACAATCGGTATTTGTGCTATCTGTTGATTTGGACGGAAATTGCGCGGCAATTTCAGACCCCATTCACGGCACAGATAAAGGAGTCTTTTCAACATGCCAATCAGCTTAAATGTCGGTGATAACGTGGTTTACCCCAGCCATGGTGCGGGGACCATCATGGGGCTCAGCGAACTCGAAGTCATGGGCAGAACCCAGAACTACTTTGAGATTGAACTCCTCAAAACTGGCATGCAAGTTCGTGTCCCTGTCGATCATGCAGAACGCCTTGGACTCAGGCGCATCACCCCTGTCGACGACATCCCGAGGCTCCTCGGACAGCTGGTTCTGCCAGACATGGATTTGCCTGCAGCCTGGACCCCACGCCACCGTCGGGAACAGACCATCATGCAAGAAGGAAACATCTACATCATCGCCCAGCTGGTTGGAACCCTGCACCGCCGCGCCCAGATGCGCAGCCTTGCCGTGACCGAACGGGCGATCTACGAAGAAGCCAAACACATTCTGGTGACAGAAGTGATGGTGGCCCTGCACCTCAGCTTTGAGGACGCCAAGGCCAAGCTGGAACACACCCTCGACCACACCGTGCTGGCCTGAACGTGGAAGCACCCCTCTACTCCCCCAAAGTGGTGCATGACCTGCTGGAACGGCACGGCATGCGCCCCACCAAAGCCTTCGGACAGAACTTCCTGATTGACGGCAACATCCTGCGCATGATCGTGCAGGCTGGAGAACCCGCAGGAACGGTGTACGAAGTGGGGCCAGGTTTAGGGGTGCTCACCCGTGAGCTGGCAGCAAGTGGGCTGCCGGTCATCACCCTGGAAAAAGACGAGCGTCTGAAACCCGTTCTGCAGGAAACCATCGCGGATTTGCAGAACGTTCAAATTGTCTGGGGCGACGCCCTGGAATTTGCCTGGAACGACGTTCCGGCAGGCAGCGTCCTGATTGCCAACCTGCCGTACTACATCTCGACGGCCATTCTCACCCGAATTTTCGAGAGTGGTCGTTTCAGCCGTGCCACCTTTCTGGTTCAGAAAGAGGTCGCCCAGCGCCTGGTTGCCCTTCCAGGCACCGACCAGTACGGTTTTTTGAGTGCTTTAACGGCACTGCACGGGAAAGCCAGAATCGTCAAAGACGTGCCCAAAGGCGCGTTTTATCCTGCACCAGATGTCACCAGCAGCGTGGTGAGGGTGGACCTGACGGGACAAAAGCCCCCCAGAACCCTGTTGCGTTTACTGGAAGCTGGACTGGCCCACCGCAGGAAGACCCTCAGAAACAACCTTCAGGCTGCAGGATACGCAACCCAGAAGATTGATGAGGTGCTTGCCGCTTTGCAGGTCAGTCCCACCATTCGTGCGGAGGCCCTGAGCTACGCGCAATGGCAGGGTTTGCACGATGGCCTGACGGCCTGATGTTCTGCTGGTGTGACGGTTTAACCCCCTGACCATGCTAAAATTTCCCTGATAAACAAGACACACTTTTTGGAGGAAGCTGTGAAGTTTTACGTCATTGGTGATGTTACGGTGGATCACCTGTACCACCTGAACCACATCCCCGCACCGGGCGAGGAAGTGTCTCCGATCCGTTCCACCATGCAAGCGGGTGGATCAGGCGGCACCATGAGCGTCACGCTGGCGCGACTCGGTCATGAAGTCACACTGGCCGCCTCTGTGGGGTCCGACCCTTTTGCAGAGGTGGCTTTAAAATACGTTCGGGAAAGTGGCGTGAATGTCAACGCCATTCAGGTCATTGAGGATCTGCTGACCAGCACCATCACGGTGATGCAGACCCCCGATGGCAAACGGGCCATGATCTCCTCTGGAGATGCCAACCGCCAGCTGGATGCCGCCAAACTCAAGAAAAAAGACGTCGAGACCGCCGATGGCCTGCTGGTCAGCGCTTACAGCCTGATTGGTGGCCCACAGCGGGAATACGCCATCAAGGCCATCAGTGCTGCCAAGAAAGCCAGTGTCCCGGTCCTGATTGATCTGGGCACCGGTGCAGTCAATGCTGCTGGTGTGAAACTGCTGGACACGGTGCTGAGCGCAGATTACCTGCTGCTCAACCGCCACGAACTGCAAACCATCACCGAAACCGACAACATCAGCGACGCCCTCTTTGGTTTGAAAGACCGTGGAGCAGGCTGCGTGATCGTCAAGGTGGGTGCACACGGCTCCATCATCTGGACCCCCCAGGAAACCGATCTGGTGGAATCTGTGCCCCTCGGAGATGAAGTGGTGGACTCCACCGGAGCAGGCGACACCTTCAGTGCGGTGTTTGCCCACGCCATCCTCTCAGGGCAGCCCCTCAAGCAGGCCGCCAGAATGGCCAATGTGGCTGGAGCGCTGGCTGCAACGGCTGTTGGTGCCCAGCGCAAGACCATCACGCAGGCAGACCTTGAGAGTGTTCTGGCGTAATTTGCAAAAACTTGGTACAATCATTTTTCGTGTGCAGGTCTAAGCACCTGCAGTTCAGGAGGACAGCATGGAACTCAAAGCCGTAAAACGTGAAGGCTCAGCTGGCGAAGGTCTGATCGCCGCCGTTGCCTACAACAAAGACAACAATGTGAAGCTCGCCGTGGACGCCAAAGCCTTCGACCGTGCTTTCCGCCAGGTCAGCACCAAAGAAGCCATCAGCCTGGATCTGGATGGCACCACACTGAACGTCAAGGTTCAGGCTGTGCAGATGGACAAGCGCCGTCGCGTGCCCATTCACATTGACTTCGTCATCGAAGGCTGATTTCAGCTGACGCAAGCCCCCTGAGGAAACTCAGGGGGTGTTTTTTTGCTGGATCATTTTCCGGGCATCTTCAGGAGGGCATATTGCTTCTCTAAAGGTTCAAACCCTGCGCTTCTGTAGACCTCTTTGGCAAAGTGATGCTCATCTGCCACGATCACCAGGGTTCTGGGGCCATAGATTTTCAGTGCGTGTTCTGCAGCGTATTTCAGCAGGGTGCGGGTCAGGTTCAGGCGTCTGAAATCCGGGTGGGTGCCCACCTGCTGGTAACGGGCGAGCTTATCATCCACAAAAAGACCCATGTTGGACACCAGTTGCCCACCCATCCAGGCCCCATACCAGTGGCCCAGGTTCTGGCGTTGCATCTCGCGGTACATTTTCAGGTGGGCTTTTTTGAATTCTGCATAGCGGCCTTCGTCGTTTTCTTCGGGTTTGAGGGTCATCTGCAACCTGAACAGGGCTGCCCAGTCCTCGTCGGTGTCCTGCAGGGGGCGGATTTCCACGTTTTCGGCTCTGGGACTGGCTTCGTTCAGGCTTTCGGCTGTCATCACGATGGAATCTTCCAGAATGTAGCCTGCATCCAGAAACGCCTGCACCTCTCCGGCGTTCTCAGGGTCATCCCAGCAGAACATGCGGTGCCGCACTTCCTCTGGAGGTCCCACCAGGGTTTCAAACTGCTCAGACCAGACCGGCAGATCTCCCTTCTGTGGAGGGCGCAGGTAGATCAGGTAATTTCCAAAATAATGGCCCCGGTTGCTGGGACTCTGGATGCTGATGCAATCTGCATGCTGCCCGACGATGCCAAAAAACCGGGCGAAAATCAGGTCGGTCTGGTGACCGAGGCATTTCAGGGGGGATTTCAGGGAGATCATGGTTTCAGACTAAAGAAGGCTGCTGGGCACAGCATCTGCAAAATGGACAGGCGCGGGACCCTTCAGGGTGCAGTAAGCCACTTTGCGGAGGGTGGCAGACCACGGCCCTTCATAGACTGAGCAGGTGTTTTTTGACCAGAGCCCTTATCCTGTCCGGTTTGAGTGGGGAGAGCAGGCCATCCAGCATCTGGCCCCCCACAGTGAAGCCGTGGTGGTTGTGGATGTGCTGTCTTTCAGCACCTGTGTGGAGGTGGCCCTGTCCAGAAAGGCCCAGGTGTTGCCCTACCGCTGGAAAGACCACACGGCCCGGCAGCATGCACAGAAACATGGCGCACTGCTGGCCAGCAGTGAAAGGCGTTTTGATGGGCAGTTTTCCCTGTCTCCGGTGTCTTTGCAAACCCTTCCTGAAGGGGCAAAGCTGGTGCTGCCCTCACCCAATGGAGCAAGCCTGTCTGCACTTGCTGCAGAGGTGCCAGGGGTACAGGTTTTCACAGCCTGCCTGCGCAATGCCCGTGCTGTAGGTGAATTTTTAAGAGACAGGTTTTCCAGTGTGCTGCTGGTGGCCGCAGGGGAGAAGTGGATGGACGGCACCCTGCGCCCGGCCATTGAAGACCTGTGGGGCTGTGGGGCGGTGATTCAGGCCCTTGATCTGCCTGGGTCAGAAACAAGGTCTCCAGAAGCAGAGATGGCCAGGGTGGCTTTCGAGCACATCCAGCAGGATGTTCTTCACCATCTTCAGAGCTGTGCTTCTGGCAGAGAGCTTGTGGAACGTGGTTTTGCTGCAGATGTTTTGCTTGCTGGACAGCTGAACACCAGTCGGGTTGTTCCGCATTTTCTGGAAGAAACCTATGGGTGGCTGGAGGAGACCCATTGACATTTGCAGCCCGGATCTGCTTCAATGAATTTGAACGATCAAAAGAGGTGGGAATATGGCCCGTGTGACCTTGAGGGCAGTGGCAAAAAAAGCAGGGGTGTCTTACCAGACGGTATCCAATGTGATCAACAACATGGACATCGTGCGGCCAGAGACCCGTGACAGGGTCAAAGCGGTGATTGAGCAGATGGGATATGTGCCCAATTACGCTGCCAGAGCCTTGCGTCAAGCACGTTCCATGACCGTGGCATGTGTGTTTTACCAGGTGCATGCCTCGGAAGTGCAGGACCCTTACCGCACTTTCGTTCAGGCGGCACTGGCCCATGCGGCCAGAAACAACAATTACAGCCTGCTGACCTACCACGTTACAGATGAGCCAGACAGCCTGCGCGACATCATGCAGCATTTTGCGCAGGGAAGGTTGGATGGAGCCGTGCTGGTGGGCCCCAGTTTGCCCGAACAGGCCCAGTTGCAGCTCAAGCGCTCCGGTCAGCCGCTGGTGATTTTTGACCATTCCCATCCGCACAAACGCTGGCTTTCCGTGACCGCAGAATACCGGGAAGGCATCCTGGCTGTGCTGCAACACCTGTCCCAGAAGGGAAAGCGCAGGATTGCTTTTCTGGCAGGCCACACCTCGGATTCTGGGAACAGCGGAGAGGAACGCCTGCAAGCCTATCTGGACGGAATGGACGAACTCGGGGTGGGCACACCTGCAGGTTACATCCAGCAGGGCAATTGGAGTTTTGAAGGGGGCAAGGCTGCATTCAGGCAGTTCTGGCTGCTCAATTCCAGACCCGAAGCCATCATTGCTGCCAATGACCGCATGGCTGCAGGCCTGCTCAATGCCGCACTGCATGCAGGGGTAAGGGTTCCCCAGGACCTTGCCATCACGGGAGTGGATGATTTTGAGTTCACCCAGTACCTTGTGCCTTCTCTGACCACCGTGAGTGTGCCCTACCAGCAGATGGCAGACACGGCCATCAAACTGCTGCTGGAACAGATGGAAGGCCAGACCCGCTCTGGTGTGGTGCGTCTGCCGGTCACCCTGAAAACCCGCGAATCGTCCTGAGTTAGAGTCTGTGCTTTTGCAGGTGGTGCGCTGGCGCTGCTTTTCGCAAAAATTTGATCGATCAAAAGAAACCCATCCTTCAAGCCCTCTGTTCCCCAAAAGGAGAAAACCATGTCCAGAAACCCCGTGATCACCTTCATTGGCGCAGGCAGCACCGTGTTTGCTCGAAACCTGCTGACCGACATCCTCAGCTTTCCCGAACTTTCAAATGCCGAAATCCGGCTTTATGACATCAACGAGGAGCGCCTGAACACCAGTGAAGTGGTGGCCCGCAGGCTGGCCCAGACCCTGGGCATCCAGCCCACCATTGTCTCCACACTGGACCGCGAACGTGCGCTGGATGGGGCAGACTACGCCATCAACATGATTCAGGTGGGGGGGTATCAGCCTGCCACCGTCACCGACTTCGAGATCCCCAAAAAATACGGCCTCAGGCAGACCATCGCAGACACCCTCGGAATTGGCGGCATCATGCGTGCCCTCAGGACCATTCCGGTGTTTCTGGACATGGCCCGCGACATGGAACGCCTGTGCCCGGAGGTCACCCACCTGAATTACGTGAACCCCATGGTGATGAACTGCCTGGCGCTCAACCGGGCCACCAGGATCAAAACCATTGGGCTGTGCCACAGCGTGCAGCACACTGCTCAGGAACTGGCCAACGATCTGGGCATCCCTGTACAGGAGATCAATTACATTGCTGCAGGCATCAACCACATGGCCTTCTACTTGAAATTTGAGCGGGATGGGGAAGACCTGTACCCTCAATTGCAGGAGATCGCCCGCACCGGGAAAATGCCCGACTGGAACCGGGTGCGCTACGAGATGCTGACCCGACTGGGCTTCTTTGTCACTGAATCCAGCGAGCACTTCTCTGAATACGTCCCTTACTTCATCAAAGAGAAGCATCCTGAACTGATTGAACGCTTCAACATCCCGCTGGACGAGTATCCCAGACGCTGTGTCAACCAGATTGCAGGCTGGGAAGACCTCAGAAAGCAACTGGAAGACCCCACCCATCCCATGGAGGTGCACCGCAGTGTGGAATACGGCTCCCTGATCATTCACAGTCTGGAAACTGGCATTCCACGGGTGGTGTATGGCAACGTGCAAAACGACCACCTGATCGAGAACCTGCCGCTGGATTCCTGTGTGGAGGTGCCTGTGCTGGTGGACAGAAACGGCCTGCAACCCACCCGCATTGGCAAACTGCCCCCTCAACTTGCCGCCCTGATGCAAACCAACATCAACGTGCAATCCCTGACCGTGGAAGCCGCCCTGACGGGCAAGAAAGAGCACATCTACCACGCAGCCATGCTGGACCCCCACACCAGCACCGAACTCACCCTGGATGAAATCTGGTCCCTGGTGGATGACCTGCTGGAAGCCCACCGGGGCTGGGTTCCAGATGTGTTTCTGAAAGAGCCTGTGCTGTCCTGAAGAAAACAGACTGCGGGGCCTGCAGAGAAAGCCAGGTTTGATGCAGAAAGGGGAAACATTTTGGGGTTCCTCTTTCTGCATTTCAGGCTGTTTTTGCCCGAATTCCCAGGTTTTGAAGGTTCCGGGATAAAGGCCCCAGGCAGTTGTGAAAATCGGGACAAAGGTTCCTCTTTCTGGGAGTACGCTGACATCAAGAAGCGCATTTCAGCAGAAACCCTGCTGGAAACGAGGAACAACATGAAACGGATCCTGGTCACCGGAGCCACAGGGAACGTCGGTGAGTATGTCCTTCGTCACCTCAAAGCCAGAAGTTACCCTTTCAATGCTGCTGTTCCAGATGTGGAACAGGCGAAAGCCAAAATGGGACCACTGTTTCCCTTTGTTGAATTTGATTTTGAGCGCCCAGAAACCCATGCTGCCGCGCTGCAGGATGTGGATCGCCTGTTTCTGGTGCGCCCTGCCCACCTCAACAACCCCCGCAAGGAGATTTTTCCTTTCCTGCATGCTGCTCAGGAAGCAGGAGTCAAACAGGTGGTGTTTCTGTCCCTGATTGGTGCCCAGCACAACCCGCTGTCCCCGCACCGCAAAATAGAGCAGCATCTGGAAAAAATGGGGATGCCTTACACCTTCCTGAGGGCCTCTTTCTTCATGCAGAACCTGACCACTTTTCACAAGGGTGAAATTGAAGAAGGGCAGCTGTTCATTCCGGCAGGCCAGCACCACACTGCCCTGATCGATGCCCGTGACATTGCTGAAGTTGCCACGGTCAGCCTGATCCAGCCTGGACATGAGTACAAAGCTTACGACCTGACCGGACCAGAAGCCCTGGATTACCAGCAGGTGGCAGATGTGCTGAGCAGCACGCTGGGCAGGCGCATCCAGCACATTGACCCCAGTTTTCCCGAGTGGGTGCGACACTGGAAGGGCAGGGGGGCCTCCTGGGAACACATCATGACCCTGACCGCCATTTACACCACCGCCCGTCTGGGGTTTGGCAGCAAACCCAGAGAAGACCTCTCAAACGTTCTGGGCCGCCCCGCAGTGTCTTTTGAACGCTTTGCTGCAGAGCACCGCTCCAGCTGGGCCATCAAGCGAGAAGGATCACTTTCTGCCAGTACCTGATACTATAAAATCTATAGCATGAGTGAAACGGAAACCCTGATCTGCGAAGGCGACACCTGCGAGGTGCGTCCTGCAGAGCCCCAGACCATCAAACCCATCAACCTGAAACCCAGTCCGAACCTGAACATCCAGATCGTTTCGGACTGGGTATGCCCGTTCTGCCCCATCGGGGAAGCCAACCTGCAAAAAGGCCTGGATTTGCTGCGCCAGAACGGCATCTGGAACGGTGAAGCCAGCATTGAAATGCTGCCCTTCCAGCTCAACCCGGAAGTGCCCGAAGGCGGTGTGGATCACCTGGAGCACCTCAGCAAGAAATTCGGGTCCCGTGAACGGGTGGAGCAGATGCAGGACATGATCACCCAGAAAGCAAAAGATGCAGGCTGGGAGTACCGCTTTGACCGTGTGACCATCTCTCCCAACACCATCAACGCCCACCGCCTTGCCAGATTTGCCCAGGAAAGAGGCAAACAGACCGAGATCACCGAACTGCTGTTCAGGGCCTACTTCACAGAAGGAAAAAACCTCTCTGATCTGGACACCCTGACCGAACTGGGGGTTCAGGCTGGGCTGGACCGTGAAGAGGTTGCTGCTTACCTGCACAGCAACCAGGACGTGCAGGACATCCGCACCTTTGACCAGCACATCAAACGCCAGGGGGTTCAGGGGGTTCCTTTTTTCATCGTGAATGGTTACGCCGTGGCCAATGGAGCCATGCCCCCGGAGCACTTTCAGAACGCCATTCAGGAAGTCCTCAAGCTGCAGGAACAGGCCCAGTAAAGGGGCCACTCGACGTGCAGTTCAACAAAGCAAGGGTATTCCTTGCTTTGTTTTTTCATCATCTGATCTTCCGCAAATTGATGATGCTGCGGGTCAGACGCCTGAGCAGAGGATCTGGAAACTGCCTTTCAAGCTGTCTGGCGCTGGCAATGGACGCCTCGTTGGCCTCCTGTTCCTGAATCGTGGGCAGAGGCAGCACGGATGGGGTGCTTTCCTGCCACCCTTCCTGGTTTTGCAACACATCTGTGGGCCTGAATCCGCCCCTCACCTCCAGTTCTGAAAGGGGAATGGAGAGGTGGCCCTCGGGATGGCGGTTGAGCACCACAAATTCACTGAGGTCCATCGGGGTGGTGACGTATCCCCACAGCAAGATGTCTTCCCTGGGCACCTGCCGGGTCCAGAGGATGCAGGGTGGGCTGGCGGTCGGAGCCTGCGAGAAACTCAAAAGACGGTCCATTCGAAAATGCAGGTGTTGCTGCTGTGTTTTCCTGGCCTGCAAGATTCCATACATCACCCTCCAGGCCTGAAGAGGACGCAGAACACAAGACAGCCTCAGGGTGGAAGACGGGCCAAAAACGTTCAGGGAGTTTTGTGTGTGCTGGTAAGCAGTTTCCAAAGCCTTCGCACTTTCTGCAACATGTGGACCATGCACCGCAGACCACCCCTGGTATTGATCTTCAAACCGCTCATCTGTCAAACGAAAATCTGTTCCAGACAGCATGTTCAGTTCTTTCAGCACATCCAGCAGGTACATGTACCCCCAGGAGGTCTTGCGTTCGGTGTAACTGGCCCGATTTTGCAAACGGGCAAGGTCTGGATGGTTTTGAGGGTCAGCAGAATGAAGTGCCGCTTGCAGAAAAGCATCTTGAATGTTGTGGACCTCTGGCATGGATGCTGGCATTCTCCCACAAACAGAAGCGCCCCCTGGTGGTGGGGACGCTTGACAGGGGCTGGTCTGTTTTTGTTCAGTACTGGCGGCCAAACAGAATGCGTTTGCCATAACCCGAGGGCTTCCCGCACTTCACACAGGTTCCGCTTTCTTCTGTGTTGAAGTATTCCCCTTCAGTCAGGGGTTCGTTGCGGGTGGTGGCTCTGGTTTCTTCTTTGATGCTGGCCTCGCAGGCCGCGTCACCACAGTGGTGGGCCAGCACCCATTTGTTGTTGTCGATCTGGGTTTTGAACTCCTCGAAGGTGTCCACAGGAACGGTGTTTTCCAGCAGGAATTCCTCTGCACGCTGGAACAGGAACTGCTGGATCTCCTGCAGGCGGGCAGGCATCCCGGAGATCACCTCTTCGCGAGACAGGATTTCCTTGTCTCCGTGGGTGCGGTTCTTGACCACCAGCACGCCCTGCTCCAGGTCGCGGGGACCGACTTCCAGACGCACGGGCACCCCTTTGAGCTCCCAGTCGTTGTATTTGAAGCCGTTGGAGAGGCCTTCACGTTTGTCCACCTTGACACGCACGCCCAGGGCTTTCAGCTCATCTGCAATCTGGTCTGCAGCCTCAAACATCTGCTCGGTGTTGTCCTTGCGGGTCACGGGCACAATCACCACCTGAATGGGGGCGATGTTGGGGGGCAGTTGCAGGCCCTTGTCGTCTCCGTGGGTCATGATCAGGGCACCGATGATGCGGCTGGAAATCGCCCAGGAGGTGGTGTGCACGTAATGCTCCTTCTGGTCCCGACCCTGGAATTTCACCTCAAAGGCTTTTGCAAAGTTCTGGCCCAGGTAGTGGGAGGTTCCGCTCTGCAGGGCCTTGCCGTCTCGCATCATGCCTTCAATGGAGAAGGTGTCTATTGCACCAGCGAAGCGCTCAGAGGGGGTTTTCTTGCCCCGCACCACAGGCAGCGCCAGGATGTCCCGGCAGAAGACGTGGTAGATGTTCAGCATCTGCTGCACTTCATTGCGGGCTTCCTGCTCGGTTTCATGGGCGGTGTGCCCCTCATGCCAGAAGAATTCAGCGGTGCGCAGGAAAGGCTTGGTGCGCAGTTCGGCCCGGAACACGCTGCCCCACTGGTAGTGCAGGTATGGCAGATCCCGGTAGGAATTCAGCCACTGGGACCACATGTGTCCGATGATGGTCTCGCTGGTCGGACGCATCACGTAGGGTTCTTCCAGCACTTCGGTGCCAATTTTGGTCACCGTGAAAAGCTCGGGGGCAAAGCCTTCTACGTGGTCGGCTTCTCTGGTGATGAACCCCATGGGGATCAGGGTGGGGAACAGCAGGCTTTCGTGCCCGGTTTCTTTGAATTTGTCATCCAGCCAGCGCACAATGCGCTCCCAGAGGGCATGTCCGTAGGGCTTGACCACCATGCTGCCGCGCACCGGGCTGTAATCTGCGAGGTCTGCTTTGGTGATGACCTCGTTGTACCACTCGTTAAAATCCACACTCTGTGGGGTGACGCCAAACTGTTGGGCTTTCTTGTCCTGACTCATCTTGAGTAGTGTAACAAATTGGGTTTGAGGGATTGTAACTGTCCTAGAAGCACAACAGCCCATAAGCCATTTTCTGCATGCCAAAAAGTTGAAACTGTTTTGCAATGGAGCATGCCCATTCGAAAAACAGAAGAACGTGATGCACCTGCACTGGCTTTCATTCAGGTGAACAGCATCTTGACCCATTTTTCCCCTCTGGTGCCAGCGGGCATTTTTGATGGCTTGACCGTGGAAGAACAGACCCTGGACTGGCAACAGTTCATTCAGGAAAACCGTCTGATTCTGGTTTTTGAGGACCAGGATCGGGTGGTGGGTTACGCCTATGGCAAGGTGCTGGATGGGCAGTGGGGCGAGGTGGTCTCCATGCATGTGCTGCCCGAATTTCAGAACCAGGGCATCGGGAAACAGCTTTTTGCTGCTGCCACTGAAGCATTGAAGGGTCTGGGATGCAGTTCCATTCGCCTGACCACCCTGGAGCACAACATCGGGGCCAGACGCCTGTACGAGAAGCTCTCGGGTGCCCTTTCAGGATTTGTTGCTTTTTCAGACGATGCTCCAGAGGTGAGGGAAGCTGTGTACGTCTGGCCAGGGTAAGCAAAATGGCATAGGGGTGACACAAATGGAATGACAGATATTGAAATATGTCATTCCATCAAGTAAGGTGAAGGGCAAGGAGGCTTCACCATGACCACTGCATTGAACACACCCATTTCTTCCATCGGCACCCGCCAACTCGGCAAAAACGGCCCCCAGGTTTCCACCCTGGGCCTGGGCCTGATGGGCATGTCCGACATGTATGGTCCTGCAGACCGCGCAGAAAGCATTGCCACCATTCACGAAGCACTGGAAAAAGGCATCACCCTGCTGGACACCGGAGATTTCTACGGCATGGGGCACAACGAAATGCTCCTGCAGGAAGCCCTGAAAGGCCATCCCAGAGAAAATGCCTTCATTGCTGTGAAATTTGGAGCCATGCGCTCCCCGGACGGGCAATTTGTGGGTGTGGATTCCAGACCCCAGGCTGTTAAAAATTTCCTGTCCTACAGCCTGAAACGCCTTGGAACCGATCACATCGATTTGTACCAGCCTTCCCGTCTGGATCCCAATGTGCCCATCGAAGACACCATCGGGGCCATTGCAGAACTGGTGCAGGCTGGATATGTGCGCCACATCGGGCTTTCTGAGGTGGGCGCAGACACCATCCGCCGTGCCCACGCAGTGCACCCGATTGCCCAGCTGCAAATCGAGTACGCCCTGTTCTCCAGAGGCATTGAGGCAGAGATCCTGCCCACCACCCGTGAACTGGGCATTGCCATCACCGCTTATGGGGTGCTTTCCCGTGGTCTCCTGAGCGGGCACTGGAACAAAGACCGCGCTGCAACCGCCTCAGACTTCCGCAACCACAGCCCCCGCTTTCAGGGTGAAAACCTGGACCAGAACCTCAAACTGGTGGAAGCCCTGCGCAGTGTGGCAGAGCAAAAAGGGGTGACGGTGGCACAGGCCGCCATTGCCTGGGTGCTGTCCAGAGGAACAGACATCATTCCCCTGATCGGGGCCAGAACCCGCACCCGCCTTCAAGAAGCCCTGGGCAGCCTGGATGTGCAGTTTTCAGAGGCAGACCTGGAGCAAATTGAAAAAGCAGTTCCTGCAGAGGCAGTCGCAGGAGAGCGTTACGCTCCAGCCATGATGCATCTCCTTGACAGTGAAAAGAAAAACCCCGTAGTGTAAAGCCCTGATGGCCGACGCAGAAGGACCCCTCACCACAGAAACCATCCTGGATACGGCGGAGCAGGTGCTTCGCCGTTTTGGCCTGTCCAAGGCCACCGTGGTGGACGTGGCCCGTGCCCTGGATGTGAGCCATGGCACGGTGTACCGCTATTTTCCCAGCAAAACGGCCCTGAGGGCGGCTGTCACCCAGCGCTGGTTGCACCGGGTGTCTGCTCCGCTGGCAGAGGTGAAAAACACCTCCGGGACCGCTCCTGAAAAACTGCACCTGTGGCTGACCACCCTGATGCAGATCAAACGCAGCAAAGTGCTGGATGACCCTGAACTGTTCCACGCCTACCAGAGCCTGTTCGGTGAAAGCAAGGCAGTGCTTTCTGAACACGTTTCTGAACTGCTGGACCAGCTCACTGTGATCCTTGAAGAAGGCATCCAGAAAGGGGAAATCAGGCAGGGTGATCCCACAGGTCTGGCCGAGGGGATTTTTTACGCCACTTCCCGCTTTCACCACCCCATCAACAGCCAGGAATGGCTGTCTCCCACCATCGACCGGGAATTTGAGCAGGTCTGGGACCTGATTGTGACTGGTTTGAAGACCTGAACCAGCCGTCAGCAAACACGCCTCAGAACTCAGGCAAAAGAGAGTGCTGTTGTTTTCTCCTGGGTCGCTCCCTTTTGCCTTCTTCTTGACTCTGACGATGTGCCCCGATCAAATTGGGTCGCTGCTTTCTGCTTTTAGCCCTCGGCTCTGGGCTCTCGGCAAAACCATGTGGCCCCCGGCCCTCCACCTTGACATCCCCCTCAAACTCCTGAACAATAAACCCATGAAACGGGAAAACTGTATACAATCTTTTCGGTTTTCCCTGGTGCACTGCCCGCCTCCCCGCAGGGGGTGACATTTTTTTTCTTTAATCCGTTTGCCTGCAAACTGCTGAACCATCGGCTGGTTTGTGGGACATCTGCTTTTGCTGCCCACCTGCTGCCCTCACAATGGCAGGAAGTGTCTTTTACAGGAGAAAAAATGCGACTCAGCCAGTCTTTCTTTTACACCCTGCGCGAAACCCCCAGCGATGCCGAAATCAAAAGCCACCAGCTGCTGCTCAGGGCTGGATTCATTCGCAAACTCGGCTCTGGATCTTACGCTTACCTTCCCCTGATGCAGCGGGTGATTCACAAAATTGAAGCCATCGTCCGGGCAGAACTGGAGCGCATTCAGGCCCAGGAATGTCTGCTGCCCCAGCTTCATCCCGAAGACCTCTGGCAGGAATCGGGCCGTCTGGCAGCCTACCAGTCCGAAGGGATCCTTTTTCATTTGCAGGACCGCCACAAACGGGGTCAGGTGCTGGCCCCCACCCATGAAGAAGCGGTCACCCTGGCGGTCAAAGATGTGTTGAAAAGCCACCGCCAGTACCCCGCGCACCTGTTCCAGATCCAGACCAAGTTCCGCGATGAAATCCGGCCCCGTTTTGGCCTGATGCGGGCCAGGGAATTCATCATGGCAGACAGCTATTCTTTTCACACCTCGGCGGAATCCCTGGAAGACACCTACCAGCAGGTGGGCACAGTTTACCAGCGAATTTTTGAACGTCTGGGCCTGAACGTGGTGGCTGTAGAGGCAGACTCTGGAGCCATGGGCGGTCAGAAAAGCCGTGAATTCATGGTGCTGACCGGAGCAGGAGAGGACGAGGTCCTGTACACCCAAGATGGTCTGTACGCAGCCAATGCAGAGAAAGCCGACTCCCTGTTCAGTCCTCCCATCAAATCCAGATTTACAGAACACCACAAACACCACACCCCGAACACCCCCACCATTGCCAGCCTGTGTGCCTTCATGGACTGTGATCCCACCCAGGTGGTCAAGAACGTGCTCTACCAGGCGATTTTTGCCTGTGAGGTGCTGGTTCCGGTGCTGGTCAGCATCCGGGGAGACCAGGAGGTGAATTCCACCAAACTGTCCAATGTGCTCTCTGAAATGTTCAGTGGTCTGGGAGGCCTGCAAAGCCTGGAGGTGCCCACAGCAGAACAGTTGCAGGAGTGGACCACCGGAGAACTCCCCCTGGGTTACATCGCCCCGGACCTCCCGGACAGCCTGATTGCTTTCAGAGAAGGCGTGCATGGTCAGTTTGCCCGCATCACCGACTTCACAGTGTCTGAACTGGAAAACTTTGTGACCGGAGCCAACGAGCCCGACCATCACGTTTATGGGGCCAACTGGGGCGGGAATTTTTCGCTGGGGTATCTGGCAGATGTGCGGCTGGCAAAAGTGGGAGACCGTGCCAGACACGACCCTGAGCAGCTCCTGCAAAGTGCCAGAGGGGTGGAGGTGGGCCACATCTTCCAGCTTGGAGACCGTTATGCAGACCGTCTGGGCCTGAGGTACCAGGATGCACAGGGCCATGCCCAGATTCCCCTGATGGGCTGTTATGGCCTGGGCATCACCCGCCTGGCCCAGGCCATTGCAGAGCAATCCCACGATGAAAACGGCATCGTCTGGACGCTGGCCTCCGCGCCCTATCAGGTGATCCTGACCGTTGCCAACATGGCCGATCCTGCACAGGCCGAAACGGGCCTGACCCTTTACCAGGAATTCCGTCAGGCAGGCCTGGAAGTGATGCTGGATGACCGGGACGAACGGGCCGGAGTGAAATTCAAGGATGCAGACCTGATCGGAATTCCTTACAGGGTGGTGGTTGGAAAAGGCGTGCAGCAAAGCCTGGTGGAACTGGTGATCCGCCAGACGGGAGAGAAGCAACAGGTGGCCATTGAAGACGTGCAACTGGTGCTTTTAGGTCTCTGCGTTGACAGAAAACCCTCCAGCGGCGTTTTATAAAAGGACTTACCCCAGGAGGAAACCGATGTCTGGCAACAACACTTTTCTGTACATCCTGCTGATTGCCTTTGCCACCTTTGGCATCGTTTCTGGCTACAAAGAAAACGGTGCCCAGGGGGTCATCACTGCACTGGCGCAGTATGGCATTCCTGTCGTGCTGGCCATGCTGGTCCTGCAAAACGCTACCCGCATGCGCAAACGCCGCCGTCCACCTCCCAGACCTCCGGTGCAGGAAGCAGAAAAACCAGACGATTCGGTAGATTGATCGCTGAGGGTCTTCCTGAAAGGGGAGACCGTTTCTTTTGCGCATTCTTATTCTTTGTACCGCAAGGATGTCTGCTCCTCGACCTGCATCTCCAACCTCTGCTTTCAGCTTTATGCTTTTGGCCCTTGGCTCTCAGCCCTCGGCGTTTTGCCTTCTGCCCATTTGCCCATATCACCCCACCCCTCCCGCTGACAGGGACGGGGTATCATGGGCTCTTGGAGGTTGACCTTGCCCATCATTCCTGACGGAACGCGTTTTGTGCTCCCCCCCGAGTGGGAGTGGCGTGAGTCTCTGAAACACAACATCCAGGAGGTGTTCAGCACCTGGGGTTACCAGGCTGTGCAAACCCCTGCCCTGGAAATCCATGATCCCAGCCATCCGCTTTCTGACCGGGCTTTTAAACTGGTGGATCGCGACGGCATGGTGCTGGCCCTGCGCAGCGAATACACCACAGCTGTGGGAAAACTCATTCGCACGGACCTTTCCAGTCAGCCTTTTCCCATCCGACTGCAATATGCAGGTTCCCTGTGGCTGAGGTCCATGAGCAGCGAACTGGGACGCATGCGTGAATTCACCCAGGTGGGTGCTGAACTTGTGGGGGTGTCTTCCCCCAGAGCCGATGCCGAGCTGATCATGATGGCCCTGGACGCCCTGAACAGGCTGGGGGTGCGCCATGAACTGGAGCTGGGCCATCCAGGTTTTGTGCACAGCGTGCTGGAAGAAACCGGCCTCCCCGAGGACAGCCTGAATGTGCTGCACAACATCATCGACCGCAAAGCCACCCCGGAATTGCGGTCAGAGCTGGAAAAGCAGGGCATCAGAGGCAGTCTGGAAGATCGCATCCTGTGCCTCCCGGACCTTTACGGGGGCATTGAAATTCTGGATGAGGCCCTGGAACTTGCCAGAAATGACACGGCCAGAGAAGCTGTGGAGCACGTGCGCGAAGTGGTGAACCTGACCGGCAGGGAAGACCACCTGCTGGATCTGGGCATGTCCAGACGCTACAGCTATTACACGGGCCTCACTTTCCGGGCCTACACCCCCGATTTTGGACTTCCCCTGCTGGGTGGAGGCCGCTACGACTCGGGCATTCCCGGAGCCGGTTTTGCCATCGGTCTGGAACGGGTGATGGCTGCCCTGGGGAACCCTCCAGGCCGCACCGAGCCCCAGGCCCTGGCACTGGATTTTGCTTCTGCAGAACAGGCCAGACAGGACGGATACCGCACCGAGTTCTTTCTGGACACCACCTTGGAAGCGGCTTTGCTGTACGCGAAGGAACGGGGCATTGGGCTGGTGTATTCCAGCGAAGGTGTGACGCAGGTGGAGTAAGCATCGCCATCCGGCAGAATTGCATGTGGGCTGCAGAGACCTTCTGGATCTGCAGTCTTTTTCATGGACTGGGCCTTTTTTCAGATGTGCTCAGGGAGGGTTCTTTGTAAACTGCACCCATGACCGAAGCCATCCGTGCTTACAACGACCCGGAACGCGCCAGAAAATACCACACCCAGCGGGCTTTTGATCCTCCCCGCAAGGCCCGCATGTTTGAAGTGATGCTGGACATCCTGCAGGCTCTGCTTCCTTCAGGAGGCAAAGTGCTGGAACTCGGAGCAGGAACCGGAGATTTCAGCAAGGTGCTGCTGGATTCTGGGTTCTTTTCCCAGATCCAGGTGACCGATGGAGCAGAGGAGATGCTTTCCCTGGCGAGGCAGGACCTCCATTCAGAGCAGGTGACTTTTCAATTGCTGGATTTTACGAAACCCTGGACAGCACCAGAGCCCCTGGATGCCATGGTGAGCAGCATGGCCCTGCACCATGCCCCGGACAAGCTGTTCACTGTGCAGCAGGCTTTTCAGAACCTCAGGCCAGGTGGTGTGCTCTTGATCGGAGATCATGTGGCAGGCGCAACCCCCCAGACCCACCACCTGATTGCCCTGGAACGGGCCAGGGTCAAACAGGTTCCAGCAGAAGAGGTGCCAGACTGGGTGGAACAGGACCAGGAGGCCCAGGCCAGACAGGGCAACATCTGCGAGCCTCTAGACGTTTACCTGTCCGTGTTGCAACAGGCAGGCTTCTTGCACGTAGACTGTCTATGGCGAGATTACTGGATGGCTGTGTTCCTTGCCGTGAAACCTTATGAGTGAACTTTTGCAGATCCCCGATGGCATGACCCTGACCCTCGCCCTCCCCAAAGGAAGGGTGATGGAAACCGGAATTGAACTCCTGCAAAAAGCAGGGCTTCCCCTCTCCATTCCTGAAAAAAGCCGCCTGCTGAGGCATTATTTTGGTCCCATCACCCTGCTGGAACTGCGCAACAGCGATGTGCCCACTTTTGTGGACCTGGGGGTGGCAGATGCAGGCATTGTGGGCAAAGACGTGCTGCTGGAAGCAGGCCGGGACATTTTCGAGCCCCTGGACCTCAGGTATGGCCGTTGCCGCATGTCCCTGATCCGTGAAAAAGGAGCCAATGGCCCCATCAACCGGGTGGCCAGCAAGTACCCCCGTGTTGCAGCCCAGTACCTGCGGGAAAAAGGCTCTGCTGCCGAGGTGGTCAAATTGAATGGCAACATCGAACTGGCCTGCCTGACCGGTCTGGCCGATGCCGTGGTGGACATTGTGGAGACCGGCAGCACCCTCAGGGCCAACAACCTGGAAGAAATTGAGACCATTGCAGAATCCAGTGCCCGTTTTGTGGTGGCCCGCAGCAGCCTGAAGCTCAAACGTGCAGTGCTCAGGCCCCTGATTCATCGGCTGTCTGAGCTGGTTTAGAGCAATCTGTTTTCTTCGTTTGCGATTTCTGCCTTGCTCAGATCCCCCTGTCCCTCGTTTCACTCAGGACGGTCCCCCGTCAGCGTTGGGGGATGGTGATGGCCTAAATGGAAGCCATGCCAGACGCACAACAAGTCCCCCTTTGTTAAGGGGGACCGCCTTGAAGCGCCAGCGAAAGGCAGGGGGATCTACTTCAACGTGTAAGCCAGTGCCTTTGAAGGACAGCGGTCAATGACCTCGCTGATCTCCTGGGATGTGCCGTTTTCAACTTTGATCCAGGGGCGTTCTTTTGGCTGGAACACTGCAGCAAGGCCTCTGGCGCAAATGCCGGAATGCTGGCAGATCTCGCTGTTCCAGTGCACGATGATGTCTTCTGCTTCGTAATCTCGCTGGGCCATGGTGGATCCTCCTTCAAGCTCTCAAATCAGGGTAATGCGCGGTCAGGACTCGGATTGTGGTGCAAGGTGCATCCCCAGCTGATAACCGTATTCGTGCTCACGGACCACCTCAAATCCCATGCGGTGGTAAAAAGCCACAGCACGGGGGTTGTCTTTGGAGACCCCCAGGTGCACCCCTTTCACACCCTGGTTCCTGAGCACCTGCAAAAAGGCCAGCATCAGCCGTTTGCCGTTGCCACCTCCCTGTGCTCTGGGCAGCAAATCAATGTGCAGGTGGGCAGGAAAGAGCTGGGCTTCCTGGCGGGCCGGGCAGCCATTGTGGATGGCGCGAATCATGCGGGCATCTGGGCTCTGGTCTGTCGGGTCAGGCAATGGGTACTGGTTTCTCAGAGCAGGCCACCACTCTTTTTCAGTGCGCTCCTCAAACACCTGGGAATCTGGCGTTCCCACAATGTAGCCACAGGTTCCCTGTTCATCTTCCAGAACCAGACAGGTTTCGGGATGCAGCACACCATAAGGAGCAGCATAATAGTGCCCGAGCACTTTCGGATCCCGGTACAGGCGGGTGCCGTCTTCACCGTTGTTGCCTGTCTTCAGGCAGATGTCATACAGGGCATCCAGATCATCAGGGCAGTAAAGGCGAATGCGCAGGGTCATGCATACCACTATAAGACCAGTTGAGCTGGCTTGGGTGTGGCAGCAGAAAGCAGAACAGCTGATGCTGCAGCTTCAAAAGCCTTCTGCCCTCTGCCTTCTGCTCAGTTCAACGAATCATCCTCATCGGCCCTCGGCTTGAATCCTGCATTCAGCAGGTCGGCAATTTTGGTGTCTCTGGGATCCTGATTGTACGTCAGGGCCAGATAATAACTGACCCACGCCCCGAAATACCACAGGTACAGGTTGCGGGCGTATTCGCTCAGGTTCTCTGGAGGCAGCACTGGGATGATCTCGTCGATGCGGGTCTCCAGGATTTCGCGGGCCAGTTGCATTTCTGCATCGGCCTCACCAATGACCAGGGCCACACGCTCATCACCAGACTCATGGCGGGCTTCAAAACCTCCCGAAAGGGTGATCAGGGGTTCAAACTCCAGAGGCACACTCATGGACTTCCCAATGCGACCCAGCAGGTGCTGCCATGCAGAAATCAAAGGAGCATGGCTCCTGGATGCCAGCAACAGTGGGGTGCGGGTCCACAGGGACCAGGCCATTTGCTTGGCAGGATTCTGCTCGGTGGGCACCTGAAAAGTGCAGCGTTCGGCCAGCACGGACAGGGCCTGATCGGCCTTCTCGGCTTCCTCACCGTTGCCCGTGGCATGGGCGAGGTACTGGGTGTAGGTGTAGAGGCTCAGGGGCTGGGTGGGCACCAGGTAATCCAGGTCTTTCAGGCTCTGGCTGACCCCCACACGCTGCACATGGGCACCGCTGACCTCTGCGATGTTGACCAGATCGTCCCCTTCCGGGTCGTGCACGTTGCCCAGCAGGAACTGGGTGCCCTGGGCCACCATGCTCTTGTCCACAAAGCTGGTGAGGCGCAAAGGCAATGCCCCTTCTTCGTACCCCACGGCCCCATAAGGCGCGGGGAGGGTTTTTCTGGGACCCGCATAGCTGCCTGGCAGTGCTGCCAGCAGGTCATGCAAGTTGGTGGTGTCAAGTTCTTTGCGGCTGTGGTCGTCTAACATATGCTCACTTTACTGGGATTTGGATTTTAAGGAACAGCCGAGGGCCGAGGGCCCAGGGCCGAGAGCAGAAAAGAACGTTTGCAGGAAGCTGGTTTCGACATTTGTTCGCAACTTTCGAAGAGCAAACCTCTGACCTTTACAGAACAGGTTCTGGAAGAAAAAACCATGCAGTCTTTCAGAACTGCTGGTCCAGCATAGAAAACGATGCCTGAAAAGAATGGAGCAGAGGTGCCTTTTGCTGTGTTTTTTGCCCTCGGCCCTGGGCCCTTGGCCCTCGGCGCACCGCAAGCGGTGCCCTCCACCATCCGAACATGCCTTTAAGGCTTTTCATCTAAAGGTGCTAGAATCTTCTGCGTGTGTGCAAACTGCCCAACCCCAGCCACCACGCCAGAGCGTGGCGGTCGCCTGTTGCACAATGCCATGCAAGTTGTGGTGTTTGCAATGAAAAACACCACGCGAAGCGTGGTGTGGATGGCGCACCCGACAGGATTCGAACCTGTGACCTTTGGCTCCGGAGGCCAACGCTCTATCCGGCTGAGCTACGGGTGCAGGGCAGAAGGTAAAGTAGCACGATAACCAGGAGGAAGTCAAGTGAATTCGGAAACACAACCTAGTAAGAGCCTGGGCGTAAGGATCGCCCTTGTTGCTGTCGCTGTCGCCATGCTCGGCGGGATGACCTTCACCTTCCTGCCTTACCTGCAAGGGGGCGGTCTTTCCCAGACCAAGGGAACGCCTGCCTTCAAGGTCAACGACCAGACCGTGACCGAAGAGGACATCAAAGCCTTCCAGGGCCGTTCTGCCATTTTTGCCAACACCGAAGGCATGATTGGGGATGACCTCAAACGGGTGATGGTCAGCTTCCTGATTCAGGAAGCTGCCCTCAAAGACGATGCTGCCAAGGTCAAAGTGGCCAACAGCGAAGTGCAAAAAATCATTGACGACTACCGCAAGGCCAACAGCCTGCAAGACCGTCAGAAGTGGCGGGATTACGTCACCACCAACCTGCAGACCACCGAACCCAAGCTGCGCGAGGACCTGAGAAACAACCTGCGCATCCAGAAGCGCATCGATGAGGTCAAGGCCAGTGCCACTGTGACCGATCCCGAAGCCAAACTGTTCTATGATGCCTTCAAAGACCAGTTCAAATCTGAACCCAAAGTGGTGGCCCGCCAGATTGTGGTGAAAGACCAGGCCAAAGCTGCAGACCTGCTCAAACAGGCCAAAGCTGGTGCTGACTTTGCTGCCCTGGCCCGTGCCAACAGCACCGAAAATGCCAAAAACGATGGCGCTGTGGGTGCATCTGGCACCTCCACTGAGCCCACCGAAGTGGCCAAATTGGCCTTTACAGAAGCCGTTTCCACTGCGGTGTTTGGCATGACCGCACCAGGCCTCACCGATGTCATCAAGGATGGCAACAACTACTACATCGTCAAAGTGGAAAAAGTGGTTCCCGCAGCCGCCAAAACCTTTGAAGAAGCCAAAAACGATGTGAAGGAAAAGGCCAAAGCCTTCAAAGAAGCCCAGGTTGTGGAAGCCTGGCAGGAGAGCGTGGTCAAAAACGCCAAGGTGCAGGTCATCGACTCCAAATGGAAAGTGGAAGATCCTGATGTCGCCGTGGTGGATGGACAGGGCATCAAGTACTCCAATGTGCTCAACTCCCTGTACAGCAACCAGCAGATCTCCCAGTTCATTCAGCCCGGCAATGCCCAGGCTGAGAGCTTCGTCAACCAGTTCTTCAAGCCCCAGGCTGTGGAAAGCCTGATCAACCAGTACGTGGCTGTGGAGATCGCCAGGAACCTCAAAGAGCCCTACATCGGCAGCCGCCAGCAGGTGGAAGCTGAAATGGTGTCTTACCAGGGCCGAGCTGAAACGGTCACCGAAGCCGACATTGCTGCTTTCTACAAGCAGAACCAGACCCAGTTCGCCGTTGCAGGCAGTGCTGGTCTGAAAGAAGCCACCTTCAAGGACAAAGCCAAGGCTCTGGCCTTCCGGGACAGCTTCATCAAGGGTGGAAAGGACTTCACCAAAGATGCAGGCAAGGCCGGAGGCACCGTCAACGAAACGGGCACCATCACCGACACCAGCAGCAACGTCAGCCCCATCCTGATCCAGAGCATCTTCAAATCTGGCCGTCTGACCGCTGCAGGTGAAGGCAGCCTGACCGACGTGCTGGAAGTGGACAAGAAGTTCGTGGTGGCTTACGTGTCTGATCTGGTCAAACCCAGCGTGAAGACCCTGGCCGAGGTGCACGACCAGATCCGCGATCAGGTGCTGCAACAGAAAGTCACCCAGAAGGGCCAGGCTTTCATTGCCGCCGAGCGTAAAAAGCTGAAAGTGGAGAACAAACTGGAAACGGTCCTGAAAGCCCAACAGACCGAAGTGGACGCCGCCAACCCCAAAACCCTGGAAGACTCCCAGAAAGGCACCGAGAACGCTGGTGCTGGAACGGGCACTGGTACCGAATCAACGGGCGCAGGCACGGAGTCCACGGGCACCAACGACACCAAGAAGACCGACAAGTAAGTTCTCTTGAAAACAGCAAGCCCCGCAATTGCGGGGCTTCTTTCATGCTTCAGATTTGGTGTTTTCAGGTTTGATGTTGCTGAAGGGTTTACTCTTCGCCTGAACCGTCGGTGGGTTTGCCGTTGGTTTTGGGTTTGCGGCGGCGGCGTTTCTGGGCATCGCTTTTCTGGGCAGTGCCTTCAGGTTTGGCCTGTTGCACCGCTTCAGGTTTGACCTGCGTCTGTTTGGGTTCTGCAGGCTGGTACTGCTGGGGCTGGGGAACTGCACGTTCAGAAGGGCGCTCGGCTTTGTTCTGATTGCGCTCCTGGCCACGTTCAGGATCCCTCGGCAGTTGCATGGGCTTCTGGGGACGGGGCTTCTGCATGGGGATGGGGGACTCACCCCGAGGACGGCCCTGGTTCTGCCGACCCTGATTCTGGCGTTCCTGCTGGGGCTGGTTGCGTCCCTGCTCCTGGTTTCTGGGCTGTTGGTCCCGACCCTGGTTGCGGTTCTGGTCTTGGCGCTCCTGCTGGGGTTGGTTGCGGTTCTGGTCTTGGCGCTCCTGCTGGGGTTGGTTGCGGTTCTGGCGTTCCTGCTGGGGCTGGTTGCGTCCTTGCTCCTGGTTTCTGGGCTGTTGGTCCCGACCCTGGTTGCGGTTCTGGTCCTGGCCTCTGGATTGCTGACCCTGCTGACCCTGCTGACCTTTGCCCTGCTGACGGCCCTGGTTCTTGCCCTGAGGAGGTCTGTTGTTGCCCCCTCCACGGAAGTCCCGTCTGGGTTGCTGGGGTTCATCGTCCCGCAGGTTCTCCACGGTCCAGTCTCCGAAGTAGAGTTTCTGCACCGTGACGTTCACCGGACGGGAGTACTCGTTTTTGGAGCGTTCCAGGGTCACCACCCGGCGTTTGCGGCCACCCTGGCTGTTTTGACCGTGGCTCTGGGCAGACTGGGGCGCGGGTTTGTTGCTGCGGTTGTTGTTGGTGGTGGGCGTGTCGCCCCTCTTGCGGGCGCGGGGTTTCTGATCCATGTCGTTCTCCCAGAGGATGAAATCGATTTGTCTGGCTGCCAGGTTCACGTTGGAAATCTGCACCTGCAGTTTGTCTCCCAGCTGGAAGCTCTGACCGTTGTTCTTGCCTTTCAGGGACATGGTGTCCTCGAAGAAGATGTAGTAGTCGGGCAGGCTGGAAATGTGCACCAGGCCCTCGATGCCATTCTGAATGGACACAAAGAACCCGAAGCTGGTCACGCTGCTGATGTGCCCATCGAAGACTTCACCCAGTTGCCCCTGTGCCCACAGACACTGGTAGTACTTGGTGAGTTCGCGTTCGGCATCGCTGGCAGAGCGTTCCCTTTCGCTGGTGTGGTCGCCCATGCCAACGAGTTTGTCGTGGATGCGTTCTTTTTCGGGTCCACTGAGCTCCTGCTGCAGGTGTTTGCGCAGCATGCGGTGCACCAGCAGATCCGGGTAACGGCGGATGGGGCTGGTGAAGTGCAGGTACTCCGAGAAGGCCAGTCCAAAGTGCCCCAGGTTGTGCTGGGCATATTTGGCCTGTTTCAGAGAGCGCAGCAGCAGATGATTGACCACGGTCTCTTTGGGGGTTCCACGCACCTGTTTGAGCAGGGCCTGATAGTTCTGAGGGGTGGGTTTCTCATCGGCTTGCAAACCCATTTTGGTGAGCATGTGGCGCAGTTCGGTCCAGCGGTCATCGCTGGGGTCCTCGTGCACACGGTACAGGGCCGGGATGTGGTGTTCGATCATGTACTGGGCCACGACCTTGTTGGCCAGCAGCATCAGGTCCTCGATCATGCCCCGTGCGGTTTCTTCCCGGATGGGGATCAGTTCGAGTTTGCCTTCCCTGTCCACCTCGACCTTGACTTCGCTGAGTTTAAAGTCCAGGGAACCTTCACGCAGACGGCGCTGACGCATCTTGTTGGTGATCTTCAGCAGCAGGTGCATGTCGCCTTCCAGGTGGCGGGCATGGTCGGGCAGGGGAGCAACCCCTTCACTGTAGGCCTGCACCTCGTCGTAGGTGAGGCGTGCCTTGGAGTGAATCACGCTGGGGGTGACGCTGTAGGTCAGGATGTCCATGTCGGGGCCCATCTCCACCAGCGCACTCAAGGTCAGGCGGTCCTTGTGGGGAACCAGGGAGCACACCCCATTGGAGAGTTTCTCTGGAAGCATGGGCAGGACACGACCTGGCAGATACACACTGGTGGCCCGCTCATAGGCCTCTTTGTCCAGCGCACTGCCTTCTGTGACGTAGTAGGACACATCGGCAATGTGGATGCCCAGCAGGAAGTTGCCGTTCTCCAGACGTTCGATGTGGATGGCATCGTCAAAGTCCTTGGCATCCCGTCCGTCCACGGTGAAGATGTTCTTTTCACGCAGGTCCAGGCGGCCTTCCAGCATCTTTTTGGTGATGCGGGTGGAGATCTTCTCGGATTCTTTGTCCACCTCGATGGGGAATTCATCCCGCAGGTTGTGCTGCGCGATCACCGCACGGGTTTCGGTTTCCGGGGTGATTTCGGTGCCCAGCACTTCCTTGACCCGTGCGTAGGGTTCACGGGTGTTTTCGGGCCAGTGCAGTTCGGCAACAATTCTGGAGCCCAGGGCCACACTGTCCAGCCCTTCGGAGAGCAACGGAATGCTCTTGGCCAGCCGGGTGTCATCGGGAATCAAAACCTGGTTGCCTTTGCGTTCTTCCAGGGTGCCAATCAGCTGGGCATTGCCACGTTGAACAATGCGCACCACTGTGCCACGCGGAGAATTTTCATTCTTGCGTTTCTCTTCGGCCTTGATCTGCACGGTGTCGCCGGTCCATGCACCCAGGGTGGCATCTGCAGGAATGAAGTAATCTTCCTTGCCGTTTTCCGGGATCACGAAACCAAAACCACTGCTCGAAGACTGGAAGCGTCCCCGGACCAGATTGCTGTCTTCTGGATAGGCGTAAACCCGCCTGCGGATGCGCACCAGTTTTTCTTCCTCGCTGAGTTCTTCCAGCAAGGATTCCATGTTGCGGCGGTTGCCCAGCGCATTTTTCATGATCCTCGGCAGCGCACGTTCCAGGTCACGCACATGCCAGGTTTTGCGTTTCTGCTTCATGAAGTCCAGCAGCACTTCTCTGGGATCTTTGTTGGAAAGATCGTTCAGGTCCAGTTTGGGTGCAGCTTCAGGGGCTGGCTGTTGTCCCTGGTTTTTTTGCTGCCCTCTGGATTTCTGGCTGCTGGGTTTCTGGCTGCCCTGTTCAGCAGGACTGTGCTGGGGATGCTGTGCCTTGAGGGGCGCTGTGGAGGTGGGTTCCTTGGCCCGTTTCAGGTACACGTAAGCAGGCAGATCCGGAGAAGCCGGGCTGCTCTGGGGGCTGGGAATGGAAGGTTTGCTGGGAGAGGTGAACGCACTGTCTTCACTGCTCTGTTCCAGCATGGTGGGTTGTGGGGCATCCTCAAGCAATTCAACTGCAGCTTCGCTCTGCTCCTGCAGCTCTTCCAGTTTCAGGGGTTCCTGGGTGGCTTCTGCTGGCACTTCTGCAGCTTTTTTCCCTCTGCCTTTTTTGCGAGGCTGGGGGGCAGACAGGGTTTCTGCAGTTGCACTTTCCACCACTTGCTGCACAGCAGGCTCTTCTGCAATCACACCTGCAATCACAGGTGTTTCAACAGAGGGCTTTTTGCGCCTGCTGGTTTTCTGGACAGCAGGCTGGGCCACAGGCTCCACGGCGGCTGCCACTTCTGCAGGTGCTTCAGCAGGGGCAGCTTCAGAAACAAGGGCTTCCGTTTTGGCGGCTCTGGTTTTGCGGTGATTGCGGGCTGGGGTCACTTCGGCAGCAATCACTTCAGTGGTCTGAGGTGCTTCAGCAAGCACTTCCTGAGCAGCTTCAGGCTGAACCTCTGCCACAGGAACTTCTTCAGGAGCGGCCACCTGCACGGTGTCGGTCTGGGTCAGGGCCTGGTCTGCCAATGCAGGTGCAGTTTTCTTGCGGCTCTTTCTGGCTCTGGAAGGCACCTCTGCAGGTGCTGGTTCCGTCAGGGTCACATCGGTGACCTTTGCTTCAGGGGCAGCTTCGACCACAGGTTGTGCAGCAACAGGACCAGTGGTGTCCAGAGCAGATCTGGGTTCTTCCGTCAAGGGTTCAATGGCAGGTTCAGCGGATTTGCGTCCCTTTTTGGACTTGCTGGTTTTGCTGGCCTGGGGTGCAGCCTGAAGGGGTTCTTCAGCTGCAGCCTCAACAGTCTCAGGTTCGGGTGCTACAACTTCTGCAGTCACATCTTCTGAGGTCACATCTTCTGTGGCAGCTGCTTCAACATCAAGCCCCGTGCTCACAGGTTCTGTGGGTTGCACGGTTTCTGTGGGTTGCACGGTTTTTTTCTTGCTGCCTCTGGGCTTTTTGGGCTGGGGTGCGGCAGGTTCTACGGGTGCACTCTCTGACGCACCTTGCACAGTGCTTTCCAACAGGGTCTCCAGCACAGGGGCTGCATCCGGGACTTCGGTCTGGATGTCTGCTGCCTGCACTGGGAAATCCAGCGCCACAGGCTCAGGCTGGACTTCTGCAGCAACAGGGTCTGCGGTTTCTGTGGGTTGCGCGGTTTTTTTCTTGCTGCTTCTGGGTTTCTTGCCTTTTTCCTGCTCTTGTTTGGCTTGCAGGTCTTCGGTGGGCAGGTTGCTCTGGGGAATGTCGGCGGCAATTTCTGCAGCACCGGATTCTGGTGCAGAAACCACAAGTTCAGCCACCTGTTCGGAGGGCATGGCGGGTTCCTGGGCAGGAATGATGGGGGTTTCTGCCAGGATGTCAGGATTGAGGGGTTGCAACTTGGCTTCTGGAGCAGAGCTGATTTCAATCTGTGGAACAGTCCCAGCCTTCTTGCGGGAAGGACGGGCTTTTTGGGCAGCAACAGGTTCTGCAACCACGTCTGTTGCCACAGGTGCAGTTTCTAAAGGCACTTCTGCAGGCTGCACTTCAGGAGCCATTGCTTCCAGAGGCTGTTTTTTGCCTTTTGCCTTGCTGGTGCTGGGCACTGGCTGCCGGGCAGGAACCGAAACCTCCTGAGGAGCTTCAGCAGAAACTTCAGAACCTTGCTGGTTCCTGGAGGGTTTTTTGTTGCTGGAAGCCTTCTTTTCTGCAGGGGTTTGTGCCTGAACGGCGGTGTCTTGCTGGGAAGATGTGGGGTTTTTGCCTCTGGCCTTGCTGGCTCTGGAGGGTTTTTCCGGATTGGAGGGGGTGTTGTTGTCGTCTGGCACAATGGTTTCAGGAGTGCTGAGTGAATCAGCACTGGTTTTGCGTTTAGGCATACTCGGGCCTCAAGACGTGAGAGTCGTACAAATTGTGGTCCTTAACTTTCGCCTGCACATCTCGTGCAACTGCACAGCGAAATCAGTGATTTCTGGTGCGGTTTTCAAACCACGCGAAAACGCGTCTTGGCTGCAGTATACCATTTTTAACCGAAGGGAAATTGGTACTTCACACTGACAGCAGCATGGTCACTCAGGCGGTTTTCGCGGTCTGTGTGGTAAAAATGGGCTTTTTCAGCCAGAGCAGGGGTGGTGAACTGGTAGTCCAGACGCCATCCCACATTGTTGGCGTAAGCATGCCCCCGGTTGCTCCACCAGGTGTACTCGGCCTGCCCTCCCAGCAGCTTGCGGTGGGTGTCAACCAGGCCCAGTTCCAGAAAGCGGGTCAGCCATTCGCGCTCTTCGGGCAGAAAACCACTGTTTTTCTGGTTGGCCCGCCAGTTTTTCAGGTCAATGGGATGGTGGCAGATGTTGAAGTCTCCGGCAATCAGCAGTTCCCGCCCTTCCAGACCAGCGATCAGATCGCGGACATATCCGAAGAACACCTCCATGAACTGGTATTTGAAGGCCTGTCTGATTTCGCCACTGCTGCCAGAGGGAACGTAAGCACTGACCACCGAGAGGGCATCAAATTCCACAGTGAGCACCCGTCCTTCAATGTCAAAGTCGGGAAACCCCATGCCCTGCGTGACTTTGCGTGGCGCAACCTTGCTGGCCAGGGCCACACCACTGTAACCAGGCCTTTCTGCCACATGCCAGTGGGTCTGGTATCCAAGGTCATCGAAGAACTCGGGATGAGGGAAAGCCCTGACCTCCTGCATCAGGAGGACATCGGGTTCATTTTTGCCGATCCATCCGGAAAGGTCTTTCTGGATGGCGCTTCTCAGGCCGTTGAGGTTCAGTGTGGTGACATGCACGGTATCAATGTACCAAGTTGGAGGGCTTGCTTTTTTAGTAGAATGTAACGCAAGGAGGCTGTTATGGCGGTGATTCTTTTCTTTGATGCTGAAGGACAAACTTTTACCTGGGATGACCACGAAGAAAACAGCAAGCGCGTGACCCGCAAAATCCGCGACTGGGCCGAAAGAAACGGCTTTGAACGCCTTGCCTTCTGGCGGGACAAGAAAGAACCCCACAAGCTCTTTGTGGAACTGGGCGGCACCAAACTGAGCTACTGGGTGCCAGAGCACATCTTCATCAATGGAGATGACACCAGCGTGGAAGAGCAACTCGATTACGCCAGAGGAGCACAGCGTCGCTCTGCAGCGGGTTACAACAAGTTCGACCGCTGATCCATCCCCTTCAGATTCATTCAGACAGATGTCAAACTTCACCCTCAGGGATTTTCCCTGGGGGTTTATGCTGTGGGTCATGTACCAGACTTACGCAGGCATCCTGGAAGCCATTGAAGTGCAACCCATCCACGGCCTCAACTTTTACACCCTCACCCTGCGCTCTGCGGATGGATTGCGCAGAATCCGGGTGCAGGACACCCTGACGCCCAGAAATTTGAAAGTGGGAGACAGCATTGAAATCGATGTGCTGCTGGGGAATGTGACCGAGATCCGGATCTTGCCCACAACCTGATGGAAACTGTTTTTTACCTCACCACCAACCCGGGAAAAGTGCAGGAGGCCCAGCGCATCCTGATTGCTCAGCATGGCCTGGACCTGCAGATCATGCAGCCTGATTTTGAAATCCCAGAAATTCAGAGCGACGCCTGTGCAAAGGTGGCTTTGTTCAGTGCCCGGTATGCTGCAGAGCGCCTGGGAAAACCCTGTCTGGTGTCCGATACAGGCCTGTACCTGGATTGCCTGGGAGGTTTGCCCGGACCCTACAACGCTTATTTTGAGAAGCAACTCGGGGTGCAGAAATTTCTGTCCCTGATCCAGCATGAAACCAACCGCAAAGCCCGACTGGAGCACTGTTTTGCGTTCTGTAAACCCGGGCATGAACCTGTGGTGTTCTCAGGAGGCGGCACAGGCACCATTGCTTTTCACTCCAGAGGACATCTGGGACGCTGGCATGACCTGTTTTATGTGCCTGATGGAGAAGATTTGACCCTCAGCGAACTCCGGGCCGTGGATCCTGAAAGGGAAAGCCTGTACTGGGGCAGGGCCATCCATGAAGTGGGGGAATGGTTGAGGGGGTAAGATCCCTCTGCTTCTCGCTTTCGCTTGGTGGTTCCCCTTTGAAGAGGGGAGGGCAAGATCCCCCTGCACTCGTTTCACTCGTGCTGTCCTCCTTAACGAAGGGGGACAGCCTTGCAGGTGCGAAGCACTGGGCAAGGCAGGGGGGATCTGACCCTCAGCAACTTTGACGAGGAAATGCAGACCATGCCAGACAACAAAAAGTCCCCCTTAACGAAGGGGGACGGCTTCAAGCTTTAGCGAGAAGCAGGGGGGAGTGCAAGAGGATTTACCCCTTCACAGTCTCCAGAGCGCTGAGCATGTCCTGCACGGTGGCAAATTTCACGCGGGGACGGCCCTGGGCTTTGCCTTTTTCGGTTTCGTGTCGGTCCAGTTCCAGCCAATCCTGGAAGGTCACCACACGGGCACCTCTGGCGGCCAGCAAGGCGTCCACAGCTTCGGGGGTGGCGTTGGCGTCGTCTGCTTTGGGCAGGGTGGCGGCGTCTTCCAGGAACAGGTTCACGGAGTCCACAGCGCAGGCCTTGTTGGTGCCGACCACGCCGGAGGGGCCACGCTTGATCCAGCCAGCGGTGTATTCGCCGGGAACCACGCCGTTTTCGGTCTTGACGCGGCCACCTTCGTTGGGGATCACGCCTTTGCGGGCATCGAAGGCCACGCCGGGGAGGGCCACGCCTTTGTAGCCCACGCTGCGCAGCACCATGCCCACATTGAGGGTTTCAAATTCGCCGGTGCCCACGGCTGCAACCCAGCCGTCCTGCTCGACCAGTTTGTTCTTCTCGATTTTCAGGCCTTCAACACGGTCGGTTCCGATGATTTCCACGGGGGAAACCAGGAAACGCAGGTGCACGCGGCGGGGTTTGCCTTCCAGAGGCTTCTCGCTGAAGTGCTGCAACACTTCCACGTTCTTGGCAGTGCCGGGGTTTTCCATCTCTTTGGCAGAGAGTTCGTCCACCTGCACTTCGGCGGGGTCCACGACCACGTCGGCGTTCAGCAGTTCACCGAATTCACGCAGCTCTTTGGTGGTGAATTTGGCCTGTGCAGCGCCACGGCGGCCCAGCACGTAAATGTCTTTGACTTTGGAGTGCTTCAGTTGCTCGATGGCGTGGTCTGCCGTGTCGGTCAGGGCCAGTTCCTCAGCGGTTTTGGCCAGGATGCGGCTCACGTCCACAGCCACGTTGCCCACGCCCACCACGGCAACACCCTCGATGTCCAGGGGCATGGTGCGGTCTGCGTAGTCGGGGTGACCGTTGTACCAGGCCACGAATTCGGTGGCGCTCATGCTGCCCAGCAGGTTCTCTCCGGGAATCCCCAGGGAACGGTCAGAGGAAGCACCCACGGTGTAGAAAATGGCGTCGTAGTGGGCTTTCAGATCATCGTAGGTGATGTCGGTGCCGAAGTTGACGTTGCCCAGAAAGCGCACTTTGGGATTGGCGGCGATTTTCTGGAAGATGTTGGTGACGCTCTTGATTTTCTGGTGGTCGGGAGCCACACCGTAACGCACCAGCCCGTAGGGGGTGGGGAGACGGTCAATCAGGTCCACGGTCACGTCGTACTGGGTCTGTTTCAGCAGGGCTTCGGTGGCGTAGAAGCCCGAGGGGCCTGCGCCGATGACTGCGATGCGAAGAGGTCTGGTCATAATGTACTCCTTACACTAAGTTCTGTTCTTAAGTTTACCGAATCAGTCAAGATTGATTGCCCATCTTGACTACACAGACACAAACACAGGGGAACTTTCGGGGTAACAACAGAGAAGAAAGGGTGAAAGGTTTATTCCTCAAGCAGCTCTGGGACGTGCACTTCCAGCTTTCTGCCTTCTGAGAAATGCAGGCTTGCCCCGTGTTTCCACAGCTCAAAATAAGGCAGAAAGGGTTCATGAATTGGGACCAGAGGCTCAGTGTTGCGATTGTATACAAAGCAGGAAATAATGGTTCAAAAGCATTTTGAAGGTTGTTCTGAAAAGGAGTCCACATGCCCAAAAAAGCCATTTCAGCCCTGATTGCCCTGTCCCTGATGCTTTCTCCTGCGCTGGCCTCACCCTTGCAGGGCCTCAACATGGATCCTTTAAACGATGCCATTCAACTGGACCTGATGATTGATGTGCAGGGTCAGCCCTGGGTGGCCTGGATCGAACGCAACCGCACCACCAAGATTGATGACGTTTGGGTGAAGCGTTTTGATGGGACAACCTGGAATCAGGTTGGGGAGCGCATCAACACCGAACCCGAAAAGTCCGGCCAGACCCCCATGCTCCGAACGGGTCCCACGGGTGACGTGTGGATTGGCTGGACCGAACAGCGTGGAGATGGCGACATCTTCGAGGTGAAACACTGGAATGGGGACACCTGGGAATACAACCTGGACCAGCGTCAGGGGATTGACCTGACCAATGCGGCCCGTTCCCGTTCGCTGGCCGTGGAGCCCGATGGCAGCCCAACCATCACCTGGAGCGAGATCATCAAGACGGGCATCAAACTGGAAATCAAGCACTGGAACGGCGACATCTGGGAGCGCACCGATTCGCTGGGCCTGAGCCCTAAAAAGATGGCTTCGGAGTCTGTGCTGCTGATTTCTGCGAATGGCAAACGCACGGTGGTCTGGACCGAGGGGAACGGTGCAGACAGCAACCTGTGGGTCAAAGTCAAACAGCCCGGAAAAGACTGGGAGATTCTGGGAAACACACCTTTAAATGTGCGCCAGAACGTGTACATCACCCCGCCCAGCATGACGCTGGATGGAGCGGGACGTCCGGTGGTGGCCTGGCCTGAAGAAATCAAAGACGGACTGCCCAACATCTTTGTGAAACGCTGGGATGGTGAGAAATGGCTTGCTCTGGGCGGTTCCTTAAACGTGCACCCTGAACGCTGGGCTCAGAAACCCTCGGTGGCTGTGGACCAGAGGGGCCGCGTCTGGGCCGCCTGGGCAGAAGAAGCCGAAGACCACCGCACCCTTTATGTGAAAGTGTGGGACGGCAAAAAATGGAATCTGCTGCGCAGCTTCATCAACATGGACGCCAGCCACGATGCCCACAGCCCGGTTTTAAAGGCTGCCCCAGACGGCAAATTGTTTCTGGCCTGGATTGAAGGCAGCTTAAAGAACCATCAGGTGTACGTGACAGAACTGCAGTAAACGGACCTTGAAGACCGCAAGACAACTCCGGGTGGGTTTCAGAACTGAAACTGGCCTGGAGGTCTTTTTTTGGTCCAGAAGCCTAGACACCATACCACTTGAGAACGAAAACGAAAATTTTTTCTGCTGTTCAAAATTTTAACAGGTGTTTTTGATGGAAATCCGGTCTGTGAAACAGAATTTTGAAACACAGAGTGAGAGAAATTTTTTGAACCACTGATCAAATCTCAGGCCAAAACAGGCGTTTTCGTGTCTTTGTTACTTAGACAGTAGTATTCCGAAACACTGCAATTCCATCAAAACAACCAACCCTGAATTTCAGAAACCTCGTTATAGTGGGAGAAACACCACATTGAGCACGGAGGAAGACATGAGCGACAAGGCAATTGAGAATGTGCTGCACGAAAATCGGATTTTCCATCCCAGCGACCAGTACCAGACCACCACTGGCACCTCGCTTGAAACCTACCAGCAGAAGTACCAGCAGAGCATCGAAAATCCCGAAGCCTTCTGGGGAGCAGTGGCCTCGGAACTCCACTGGTTCCAGCCTTTCAGCAAGGTGCTGGACTGGAATGAGCCTTTCGCCCAGTGGTTTGTGGACGGCAAAACCAACCTCTCTTACAACGCTCTGGACCGCCACCTGCAGGACCGTCCCAACAAAACCGCCATCATCTGGGAAGGCGAAGACGGCGAGGTTCGCACCTACACCTACGCTGAATTGACCGCTGAAGTCAAAAAATTCGCTAACGTGCTGGTCAACCTGGGGGTGCAAACCGGAGACCGGGTCACCCTGTACCTCCCCATGATCCCCGAAGCTGCTTTTGCCATGCTGGCCTGTGCCCGCATTGGAGCCGTGCACAGCGTGGTGTTCGGAGGTTTCTCCAGCGGAGCCCTCTCAGACCGCATCAACGATGCAGGGTCCAAAGTGCTGATCACTGCAGATGGTGGATACCGCAGGGGCAGCACCGTTCCTTTAAAACGCAACGCAGACAGTGCTGCAGAGAACACCCCCGGTCTGGAGCACATCCTGGTGATCAAACGCACCGGTCAGGACGTGGACTTCAAAGAAGGCCGGGACGTCTGGTACTTTGATGCCGTCCAGAACGTCAGCGCAGAACACGAAGCGGTGGCCCTGGATGCCCAGCACCCCCACTTCATTCTTTACACCTCCGGCTCCACCGGGAAGCCCAAAGGCGTGCTGCACGGTCTGGGTGGCTACATGGTCAACACCTACCAGACCACCCAGACCGTTTTTGACCTCAAAGAAGACGACATCTACTGGTGCACTGCAGATGTGGGCTGGATCACCGGACACTCTTACATCGTGTACGGACCCCTGCTGAACGGTGCAACGGTCCTGATGTACGAGGGTGCGCCCAACCAGCCTGACTGGGGCCGCTTCTGGAAGATCATCCAGGACCACAAGGTCACCATCCTGTACACCGCGCCCACCGCCATTCGCAGCTTCATGCGGGCAGGCAGCGAGTTCCCCAACAGTTACGACCTCTCCAGTCTGAGACTGCTGGGAAGTGTGGGTGAACCCATCAACCCTGAAGCCTGGGTCTGGTATTACACCGTGATTGGCAAAGAGAAATGCCCCGTGGTGGACACCTGGTGGCAAACCGAAACCGGCAGCATCATGATCACCACGCTGCCCGGAGCCCACGCGATGAAACCTGGCAGTGCAGGAGTGCCCATGTACGGTGTGGACGCTGCCATTGTGGATGCAGACGGCCATGAACTGGGCGCAGACGAGGGCGGTTTCCTGGTGGTGCGCAAACCCTGGCCCAGCATGCTCAGAACCGTCTACGGCGACGACAACCGTTACAAAACCCAGTACTGGGGCGAGATTCCCCACGTGTACTTTGCTGGTGACGGTGCCCGCCGCGACAAGGACGGCTACTTCACCATTGTGGGACGCATTGATGACGTGCTGAACGTCTCCGGGCACCGTCTGGGCACCATGGAAGTGGAATCTGCACTGGTCTCTCACCCTGCAGTGGCTGAAGCTGCTGTGGTGGGTCGCCCTGATCCCATCAAGGGAGAAGGCATCGTGGCCTTCGTGACCCTGCAAACCGGTTTTGAGGCCACCGAGCAGGAACTCAAAGCCCACGTTGCCAAAGAAATTGGAGCCATTGCCCGCCCCGATGACATCCGTTTTGCCGAAGCCCTGCCCAAAACCCGCTCTGGCAAAATCATGCGCCGCCTGCTGCGCCAGATTGCCGCCGGACAGGAAATCAAAGGGGACACCAGTACGCTGGAAGATGTCTCGGTGATTGAGAAGCTGCAGAAAGCTCCCCAGCAATAACCTTAGATCATGAATGTAGGGGCGCAGCACGCTGCGCCCTTTTTATGTTGATTTTTACCCCACCAGAGGCGCTTCATCCCCCAGCGTGCCTTCCACCGCAAACCCTTCCCTGCGCCAGTATTCGATGCCGCCAATCATTTCTTTGACCTGGAAACCCAGGGCGGCCAGTTTCAGGGCGGCTCTGGTGGAACCGTTGCAGGCCACGCTCCAGCAGTAGGTCACGATCGGTTTGTCTTTTGGGAAATGTGCAGTGCTTTCTGCATTGATTTTGCTGTGTGGGAAGCTGATGGCCCCCGGAATGTGGCATTCTTCAAAGTGCTTGCTGGAGCGGGCATCAATCAAAATGAAGCTGTCCAGCCCATGCTGCAGGTCGTAATGCACATCTGCCGGATCGGTTTCCACGGTCAGTTTTGCTGCGAAGTGCTGCCAGGCGATTTCGGGGGCAGCGGCAGGAACAGAGAGCACCTGGGAAATGCGGCTTTTGATGTTGAGGGTTTCAGTCATGGGGATTCCTCCTGCCTGCTATGCTAGGTGAAAAGTGCCTCCCCAGACAGGAGCACTTTTGTCTCAAAAGACAGGACCACTTTTGCCATGACCCCCACACCGAAAAACCCCCGAGCTGCTGTGGTTCCTCCCATCCGCCTTGAACGCAAAAAGGGTGTTTCTCTGGAACAGCAATTGGTTCGTGCCCTGAGGGAGGCCATCCTGCAAGGGGTCCTTCCAGAAGGTGCCCGTCTGGCTTCCCAGAGGCAACTGGCCCGGGAATACCAGGTGAACCGCAATGTGGTGGTGGCTGCCCTGGAAACCTTGCAGGCAGAGGGGTATCTGTTCACCCGGCATGGGGCTGGCACTTTTACAGGGAAAGGCGTGCAGCGTGCAACTCCACCCCTGAAAGCACCCTCTGCAGGACGCTGGCTGAGAATGTTGCCTGACATTCAGGTGGATGCACCCCACAGGACAGGTGTGCTGGAATTCCGGGTGTGTCAGCCCAGCACGGCTTTTTGGAATGCAGAAGACTGGCAGAAAAGCCTGAAACATGCCTCCAGGCAACCCATGGGAGGGGATTATCCTGACCCTCAGGGGTTGCTGGCGTTCAGGCAGGAAATCGCCCTTTACCTGAACCGTTCCAGAGGGCTGCATTGTGGCCCTGAGAACGTGCTGGTGACCGCAGGGGCTTTGCAGGGCATTGATCTGGTGGCCCGTCTGGTGGTGCATCCAGAGGACGGGGTGGCCTTTGAAGATCCCGGTTACCGGCTGGCACGGCAGGTGTTTCAGACCAGAGGGGCACACCTTGCTCCTGTTGCCGTGGATGAGGATGGCCTGTCTGTGGAGCATTTGCAGGCCTTTGCACAGCCTCCCATGCTGGCTTATGTCACGCCTTCCCACCAGTTTCCTGTGGGAGGCCGCATGCCCCTGACCCGCAGGCTGTCTTTGCTGGACTGGGCAGAACAGCACGACAGCCTGATTCTGGAAGACGACTACGACAGCGAATTCCGCTATGATGCACCTCCTCTGCCCGCCCTGGCTTCCCTGGACACACGGGGCCGGGTGGTTTATGTGGGCAGTTTTTCCAAGGTGCTCTCGCCAGAACTCAGGATGGGGTATCTGGTGGCCCCTCCAGTGGTGATGCAGCAACTCATCCGTTTAAAGCAGCTTTCTGACTATCACACCCCCACCCTGATGCAGCACCTGCTGACCCACTTTCTGCAGACCGGAGCGCTGGACCGCCACATCCGCAAAATGCGCCGGATGTATGCCGAACTCAGGGCAGCCCTGGAGCCCCTCAACCACCTGTCCAGAGACATTCGCCTGAAAGGTCTGGAAGCAGGACTGCATGCTTTTCTGGAACTCCCTTCTGCCCTCCCTGCTCAACAGGTGGCGGCACATTGCCTGCAGAGAGGGGTGCTGGTGCGGGATGTGCAAAATTACGCTCTCGGCCCTGTGCAGCAAAAAGGCCTGATTCTGGGATATGGGCATCTGGATCTGTCTGAATTGAAAAGGGGAGTGGAGGTGCTTTCCAGAGTGCTGAGGAGCTTTCTTTGAACAGGCTGTGCTGAATTCTCTGCTGAATTTTTGTGTTGATTTCTGTCTTCTCAAAAACCCTCTCTGGGATTCACCTCAGGTGATGGAGGGGTCTGGTGTGGTACAACCTTTTCATGCAGGACGTACTCGCCTTCCTGAGAACCCATCTTGAGAGCATTTACTCCCGGGACTGGGAGACCTATCAATCCACCACCTCACCGGACCTGACCCTCTACGAGCATTTTGTGACCCCCCACCGGCAGGAGGGGCTGGACTTTCACAAATTCATGATCGAAAACAGCTGGGCCACCCAGGGTGCAACCAGCCACATCAGCATTCTGGAACCGAAAGTGCAAATGCTGGCCGCAGGTCAGGTGGCGGTCTGCAGCTACACCCTGATGCTTTCCACGGTGCGGGGAGATGTTATACACCACCGCTCTGTCAACGAGAGCCGGGTGCTAGAACAGAGAGAAGGGAAATGGTGGGTTGTGCACGTCCACAAGAGCCCCGCGGGAGGGCACGATGCAAGCTGAAGAACTGCAGTATCAGCTTCTGGTGGGCAACAAGGCCATCGGAGAGCAGAAAGTCAAAATCGAGGCGGAGCGCAACTACTGGGTGATCAAGGCCCAGACCTCCTTCTCACACCACCTGCTGGGCACGGGCCGCCGGGAGCAGCTCAGCCGGGTGCGCCCCAAGAGCCGCACCAGTGCCTATTACTTTGAGGGCTCCGAGAACGGGGGCCGCAAGGGCACCAGCTTTGAAACCCTCTTTGACCGCAAGAGCGGTCTGGTGACGGTGCGCCAGGGCAAAGATGAAGCCTCCATCCCCATGACCCAGGATTACCAGGATCCCCTGAGTTTGATCCAGATGCTGCGCGAATTGCCTGACGAGGAGCATGCCCTGACCATTCCGATGGTGGGGGCCAGTGTGCACATCCAGCGCCTTCCTGACCAGGTGATTTCCACGCTGGAAGGGGAGAAGATGACCCGGGTGTATTACTTGCGTCCGGGCCTCAGCAAGGTGTACATCGAGATGGAACCTCCCTTCCGGCCTTTCAAGCTGACCCAGCCCATCGATGGGGGCAGCATGGATGTGGTGCTGGTGCGCACACCAGAGCGCCGCCGTCCTGAGCGCAGTGAGCGCAGTGACCGGCCAGAGCGCCCTGAGCGCCGCGACAGGGATGCCCAGAACAACAATCAGAACAACCGGGACAACAACCGTGAAGGTCGGGACAATCAAAACCGGGAAGCCCAGAAAGACGCTTCTCGCGAGGTGCGGGATTCCAGAAACCCCCGCAGTGAACTGGTGATTTCCAAAACACAGAACAACATGCGCAAACCCAGGAGCAGAAGGAAATGAAAATTTTCACCCATCAACAGGCCAGGACCGCACTGAAACGCAATTTTGGAGAAGAAGCCATTCCAGAGAGCATGCTGGAGCGCATTGAAAAAACCTTCGGGGAAAGGCTCACGCCAGATCAGGTGGTGGACCGCATCCTGCTGGATGTGAAAACCCGTGGGGATGAAGCCCTGAGGGAATGGACCCGCAAGCTGGACCGGGTGCATGTGGAAAGCCTGGAGGTGACCGAGGCTGAATTTCAGGCGGCCAGCATTGGTTCTGAGCTGGAAGCAGCCCTCAGCCAGAGCATTGCGCGGGTGCGGGAGTTTCACCAGAACCAGCCGACTTCTGGCTGGATCAACCATGGTGCAGGTGGAGCACTGGGCCAGATTGTGCGCCCGATGTCCCGGGTGGGGATTTATGTGCCCGGAGGCAGTGCACCCCTGATCAGCACCCTCATCATGACGGCTGTGATTGCCAAAGTGGCGGGTGTCCCAGAGATCATTGTGGTGACCCCGCCAGACCGGTTTGGCAAGGTGCACCCGGCCATTCTGGTGGCGGCCCGAGAAATCGGAGTGAACCGGGTTTTCAAGGTGGGCGGAGCGCAGGCCATTGGTGCGCTGGCTTACGGCACAGACAGCATTCCCCAGGTGGACAAGATTGCTGGACCAGGGAACACTTTTGTGGTGCTGGCCAAACGCAAGGTGTTTGGTCAGGTGGGCATTGAGTCCCTGCCTGGTCCCACCGAAACCCTGGTGATTGCCGACGAAACGGCAGATTCCAGATTTGTGGTGGCAGATTTGCTGGCCCAGGCTGAGCACGTGGGCGCAGAACCTGTGCTGGTCACCACCAGTGAAAAGATTCTTTATGCTGTGCAGGAGGAGATCGAAGCACAGATTTCCACCCTGCCTGAACCCAACCAGAGCATGGCCAGAGAGAGCATCCAGGAACGCATGAAGATGGTGATTGTGGAAACCCTGGAGCAGGCCTTTGAATTGAACAACATTTATGCTCCAGAGCACCTTTGCCTGCTGATCAGAAACCCCTGGGAGTATCTGGGCCTGATTGAATCTGCAGGGGGTGTCTTTGTCGGGGAGGACAGCATGGAAGCGCTAGGAGACTACATTGCTGGCCCCAGTCACGTGATGCCCACGGGAGGCACTGCCCGTTTCTCCAGCCCTTTGAACGTGCGGGACTTCCAGAAGATCATCAGCGTGGTCGGGGTGAACCGACAGACCTTACAGGCCACCGGTCCTGCTGCTGCCAGAATTGCCCGTGCCGAAGGTTTAGAAGCCCACGCCAGAGCCATTGAAGTGCGTCTGGAAGAGTAAAGTCAGTGCATTGTCAGGGCCAGCCACTGCTGGCCTTTTTGTTGTTTTTGTTGTTTTTGTTGTTTTGCTTGAATTTTGATGGATTTCCAGCGATTCCTTCTCATCTTCTTTCATCTTTGCAGTCCCCCCTTGACTCGGGACATTTTTCACAAGGTCAAGGTTTAACATGAAACCAAGAGAAAGAAGGTGTACGACATGACCACCACCCAAGACCTCCGTACCCAGATCGCAGAACCCAACCTCACCCGCATCCTCTTGGCAGACACCCGACTGGCCCCCCTGTGGACCGTGCTCAGAATCTGGCTGGGCTGGCAATGGCTGCATGCCGGATGGGGGAAAATCACCAACCCCGCAGGGGTGTGGGTGGGAGAGAAAGCCGGAGTGGCCATCGAAGGCTTCCTGAAAGGCGCACTGGGCAAGACGGCTGGGGAACACCCGGATGTGTCTGGGTGGTATGCAAGCTTCATCCAGAACGTGGCTTTGCCGAATGCAGAGTTGCTGAGCTACATGGTGGCGTTTGGAGAAGTTTTGATCGGGGTTGCCCTGATCCTGGGGATCTTCACAGGGATTGCAGCGTTCTTTGGTGGGTTGATGAATGCGAACTTCCTGTTTGCGGGAACCCTCTCAACGAACCCGATCATGCTGATTGCTGCGTTTGCAGTGGTGCTGGGGTGGAGGGTTGCTGGACAGTACGGGCTGGACCGTGTGGTGCTGCCTTACCTGGGCGTCCCCGGTGCCCCCGGAACACTCTTCAGACACGATGCCAGACTTCCCCAGACCCCCATCCCACCAGCCGCATAGTTTTAGAGCTCAAAACAGAACTGGACCCTTTTAAAGGGTCCAGTTTTTGCTGTCACATGCAGGATTTATTTGAGGTCCAGGGAAATCCTGGGCGGGTCGTACTTGCGGGTCAGGGCCAGCTCGTAACACATCAGGATGCGTTTGGCCATGGTTTCCAGTGAGCCTTCTGCGTCCACCCAGCGGGTCAGTTCGTCTGCAAAAGTGGGTTTCCCAGCCTGCAGCACATCTTCCACCCGCAAGCGGAATTCTTCGGGGTGCTCCGGGTCCACCAGATAACCGGTCTTGCCATGTTCAATGGTGGTGGTGACGCCTCCACCTGCACGGGCCACCACCGGGAGGCCGCAGGCCTGGGCTTCCAGGGCCACCATGCCCTGGGTTTCTGTCACCGAGGCAAAGACAAACACATCAGCATGCTGGTAGTAATCTGCAACCTGTTCAGGTTTGACGTATCCGGTGAAGACCAGCTGGGACCGGATGCCCAGTTGCTCGGCCTGGGCTTCCAGGTTCTGTCTTTCTGGACCGTCCCCCACAAGGATCAGGCGGCCATTGGGACGTTCTCTGAGCAGTGGAGCCAGATGCTGCAGCAGGAAATCCACACTTTTTTCTTTCCCCAGCCTGCTGATGGTGAGCAGGCGCTCTCCTCTGGGCAAGTGGGGCAGAGGATCGGTGCGAGGCACCCGCAGGCGGGAAATGGGAATGCCGTTGGGCACCACGGCAATGGGGGCTTTCACCCCGGCTTCCAGCAGCTCGTTCTTGATCACCGAGGTGGGGGTGATCAGGTAGTGGCAGCGGTTGGCAAACCACACATCGAAACGCTCGGCAATCAGGGCGGTGCTGGCATCGATGCGCTTTTTCAGGGTTCTGGAACGCAGTTCGTTCATGTACCAGTGGTCCGGGCCTGCCAGACGGTTCAGCACTGGGTACCACGGGTAATAGTGCAGGTAATCCTGCATGCGGGTGTGGTAGGTGTGCAAGAGGGCCGTTTCCCAGGTGCGGGCCAGCGCCAGACCCAGCACGGGCAGAGGTCCATTGCCATGGGTGTGGATCACATCGAAACGCCGGGACTGCATCAGGCGCAGTTTGCGAGGTGAAGGCAGTAGAGCCATGCGGTGCTCGGGAATGGGCCGGTAGGTGGTGGAACGGATGCGAATCACATCCAGTTCGTCCTGCTGTTCGGGGTGTTTGGGGGCCACAATGGTGACCTGGTGCCCCTGTTCACGCAGGGTTTCAGCCAGACCGCGCACAGAGGAAACCACCCCATTGATGGAAGGCGTATAGGTATCGGTAAAAAGTCCAACGCTGAGTTTGTTTTTGAGGTAGCGGGTCATCATGCCTCCCAGAACCTGCGGAATTGAAGGTGCTTGCACGGAGGGAAACTGTATATATGCAAACACGTTTCCACAAGCTTACCGTTTTTTCTTTTTGAAGGTACGACTTATGGCCCGCAAATCCGGGCTGACTCCATCTGCCAGCAGGTGCAGCCACTGGCTGATGTAATACCCCAGGATGTAGGGCTGCCAGAATTCCAGCGTGCGGGGCACATTTTCAAAGGTCAGGCGGGTTTTCAGGTCGGGCAGCAGTGCAGTGACAATGTAATACAGTGCAGCCAGAATGATGGTCAGGTACCCCAGTCGGGTCAATGGTCCCACAATCCAGGTGTGGCTCAGGCCCCGATGGGAGAACATCTTGCCATAAGGCACCCAGATGAAGCCCAGAGGTCCCCAGGCCTTTTTGCTGCTCACATTTTGCTCAGCCAGATCGAGGTCCGGGCTCATCATGAAAGTGCCCACAAAAAAAGTGCCTGTGAAAGCCAGAATTTCAGGAATGGAAGGGTCAATGTGGCCTTGCTGTTTGGCGTAAGCGGTGCCTCCTGCAATCAGCAGAAAAGCGCCGGTGTTGATGAGGTTGTGGACTTTACCGCTGGGCACGCCACAACCTTAGCATGGGATCATGAAAGGTCAGCAAGGTCCCAAGGTTCCTTAATTTGAATTTCACGCCAGATGGAATTTGCACTCTCAGAATAAGAACCATGAAAACAAAGATTCTCAGCCTTACTCTGGTGACTGTCGCATTGACTTCTTGTGGTCTGGTCAAGGTGCAAATTGGCCAACCCGTGCATCTTCACGGCGAAGTGATCCTCCCAGACAGTGTGCAGTCCCTGAAACTTTCTGGAATTGAGAAACAGGCCTCTGCCTCCAGAGCCCAGACGGTTCCTGGCGAATTCATTGTGCAACTCAGCAGCGCAGACACCCAGAGCCTCTCCAAACAGGGGGTTTCGGTGCGCAGGCTGGGAGCACCTGAAAGCCTGTGGGCCATTGTGAAAGCAGGCTCTCTGCAAGAAGCCCGTTCCCTGGCAGGGGTGGTTTATGCACAACCCAATTACGTTTACAAAAAACTCCGCACCCCCAATGACCCTCTGGCCCAGCCTGGGGACAGCAATGGACAGACCTACCTGGGCCTGATTGGTGCTTACGCTGCCTGGGACAAACTTGCCCAGTTCACCACCTCGGTAAAGGTGGCCGTGGTGGATGATGGTTACAACCGCCATAAAGACATGCCCCTGATCCGTTACGATGTGAGCAACCTGGGATGCAACACCACCACCGGGGTCAACTGTCTCGATACGGCAGACCGGGATGCAGACCCCACGTTTGAGCCTGCGTTTGCTGGTGAAAAATCCCACGGAGCATCTATTGCAGGCATCATGGCTGCAGTCACCGACAACAATGAAGGCATTGCCGGTATTGGATACAACAAGCTGACTGTGGTGCCCATCAAGGTGTTCACCAACGATGTGAACAATGACGTCACCACCACAGATGCCATTGTCAATGCCGTCAACACTGCCATCAAGCACGATGTGAAGGTCATCAACATGAGCCTCTGCCTCAACGACACGGAAGGCAACTGCCTGAATGCTGGTGTGGATGGCAAAGATGTGGCTGTGGACAATGCCCTGAAGAACGCGAACCAGAACAAGAAGATCACCATTGTGGCTGCAGCAGGCAACACTGTGCCAGCAGGGCTCCCTTATGTGGCATATCCTGCTTCCAGTGAGTATGCCATTGCTGTGGGCTCCACAGACAACACCAAGAACAAGAAGTCCTTCTTTTCGCATTATGGTCCTGAACTGGACTTGGTGGCTCCCGGTGAAGAAGTGCTGACCATTGAGGTGGCAGGTGATACCGGTACGGTCTACCAGACCTATCACAAGGAAACAGGCACCAGCTTTGCCACCCCGATGGTATCTGCTGCAGCAGGCCTGCTGTACAGCCGCAACCCCAACCTGACCCCCACCGAAATCCGCAACCTGCTCAGAAACAGTGGGGACACCGTCACCGACCCCACCATCAGCAATGCCAAATTCCTCAGAATTGACAAGGCCCTGGCTGCAGATGGCATCAAATACACCGGACGGGTGTATGTCAAGCAGGGTGGCACCGTGGTCAAAGACACCGGCTGGCAGACTTTCACCACCGGAACCCGCAGACTGCCTTATGACATGGGCAACTTCCCAGCTGGCAATTACACCATCACCGCTGAAGTGGCTGAAAACGGCACCACCGCCACTCCTCCTGTGAACCTGCTGTACAAGTGCACCTCCAGTGCCAACCTGTCTGGCGACACCGAACGGGACCTGACCGTGGGCAGCCCCGAAAACAATCCTCCTTGCTTCTGAACATCAGGTTTTGCGCCATTCCCGGGCTTTCATGCCCGGGAATGCTTTTTTGGCTATAGTGGGGGTGCATGCGTTTTGTGATGGTTTTCCTTTCCCTTGCTCTGGCGGGCTTTGTGGCCTACCTGGCCCCTCTTGCCCCTGCACTGTCCAGATACCTTGCCGTTCCTCAAAAACCCCAGACGCCCCAGGCCCTGATTGTGGCGGGGGTGGCCCCGGAATATGTGGGCTACCACCAGAAGGGTCCTGAGAAGTTTGAAGGTCTTACGGACACCATCCTGGTGCTGTACTTCATGCCTGAAGAGAAGATGCTCAGGGCGGTCAGCATTCCCCGCGACACCCTGGTGCAGGTTCCTGGATGGGGAGGATCAAAAGTCAACAGTGCCAACGTGCGGGGCGGCACCTCCCTGATGAAACAGGTGATCTCTGAATTGATCCACACGCCCATTGATGGGGTGATCCTGATCAGCCTGGGTGGGGTCAAAGATGTCACCAATGCCCTGGGCGGCGTGATGGTGAATGTGGAAAACGAAATGCAGTACCAGGACACGGCTGCCCAGCTCAACATCGACCTCAAACCCGGTTTGCAACTGCTGGACGGAGAAAAAGCCGAGGGTTTCATCCGCTTCAGGCATGACCGCCTGGGAGACATTGGCCGGGTGGCCCGCCAGCAGCAATTTCTGCAGGCTTTCATGGCCACGGTGAAATCACCAGTGGGCCTTTATAAACTTCCTCAGGTGCTGGCTGCAGGCTACCAGAACATGCGCATTGACCTGTCCCGTGAGGATGCGGCCCTGTGGCTGGGTGCGCTGCTGGGCCAGCCACAGTTTGAAATGACCATGCTGCCCGGACGTTTTGCCAATTATGGTGCAAGCTTCTGGGCGCCTGATGAACCAGGCATCCGCAAGATCTTCAGTGCCAGAGGTCCCATCAACCCGCTGGAAGCCAGTGTCACCATCCTGAATGTGGGTGCGCCTGCAGGAGCGGCCAGACGCCTGAAACAGAAGCTGGACGCTCTGGGTTACCGCAATGTGCAGGTCAGTGACCTTCGGTACGGCAATCCTGCCGAAAGTGTGGTGATCTCTGCTGTGGGCCGTCCTGCGGCTGAGAAACTGGCCTCAGATGCAGGAAACCTCAGCATTCAGGATTCAGGGTCAGGGTTGCAGGGCTTTGATGTGACCATCAAACTGGGCAGCAACTGGCAGGAGTGATTGCGCCACAGACCTCCCACAGCCAGGGGGTGCTTCGGGTAGGATAGGGGCATGCAAGAGAACCTGTTGTGGTGGCAATCCGGCATCATCTACCAGATCTACCCCCGCTCCTTCAAAGACTCCAACAGCGATGGCATTGGAGATTTGCAGGGTGTCATTGAAAAACTCGATTACCTGCAAAGCCTGGGCATCCAGGCCATCTGGCTGTCTCCCATTTTTCCCAGCCCCATGGCAGATTTCGGTTATGACGTGGCAGATTACTGCGACATCCACCCGATGTTCGGCAGCCTCTCAGACTTTGACGAACTGACAGAAAAAGCCCATGCCAGAGGAATGAAAATCATGCTGGACCTGGTGCCCAACCACACCAGCGACCAGCACCCCTGGTTTCTGGAGGCCCGCAGCAGCAAAGACAGCCCCAAACGGGACTGGTACATCTGGAAGGATGCAAAACCAGATGGCAGCGCTCCCAACAACTGGACCAGCTTCTTTGGCCCCAGCGCCTGGACCCTGGACGAGGCCTCCGGCCAGTACTACCTGCACCAGTTCCTGAGCAGCCAGCCTGAACTCAACTGGCAAAACCCGGAGGTCAGAGAGGCCATGCACGAAAGCATGCGCTTCTGGCTGAAGCGCGGTGTGGACGGCTTCCGGGTGGATGTGATCTGGTTGCTGGGCAAACACCAGGACTTTGAAGACGAGCCTGAAAATCCCCTCTGGCAGGAAGGTCAGCTCAACCACTGGCGTTTGATCCACGTGTACACCCAGGACCAGCCCGAAACCCACACCTACGTCAAAGACATGCGTAAAGTGCTGGACGAATTCGACGAACGCATGATGGTCGGAGAAATTTACCTCCCCTTTGACAACCTGGTGGCTTACTACGGCGAAAACAACGACGCAGTGCACCTGCCTTTCAACTTCAGCCTGATCCTCAGCACCTGGGATGCAGAAGCCATCCGGGATCTGGTGGACGAGTACGACCAGAAAGTCGGTGCAGGCTGGCCCAACTGGGTGCTGGGCAACCACGACCAGAGCCGCATCGCCACCCGCCGTGGCCCCCAGTACGCCCGCATGGCCCAGATGCTGCTGCTCACCCTGCGCGGCACCCCCACCTGCTATTACGGAGACGAAATCGGCATGGAAGATGTCGAAATCCCCTTCGAGAAAATGCAGGACCCTGCTGGTCTGCAGCAACCCGGAGTCAAAGGGGCGAGCCGTGACCCCGAGCGCACCCCCATGCAATGGGACGACAGCGAACATGCAGGCTTCAGCGATGTGGAACCCTGGTTGCCCCTGGCCCTCAATTATCAGGAAGTCAATGTGGCAAAGCAGGAGCAGGACCCAAACAGCTTCCTGAATTACTTCAAAGGCCTGGTCAGGCTGCGCCAGAGCACCCCTGCCCTTTATGGCGGCAAGTACGAAAGCGTGGAGTCCGGTCATCAGGACGTGTTCGCTTTCAAGCGTTACACCGATGACCAGACGTTGCTCATCGTGCTCAACTTCTCTGAAGAAGGCCAGAGCGTGGACCTCTCCGAAGTGAACATGGTGGGCCAGGTGCTCTACAGCACCCGTGGCGAATCGGGGGAGAGGCTGTTGCTGGAAACCCTGATCCTGGGTCCCTGTGAGGGGATGGTTCTGAAGGTTTAAGGATTTTTGTTTGCGAGCACTGCGGGTCAGCTCCCCCTGTGCTCGCTTCGCTTGCACTGTACCCCTTCGTTAAGGGGGACAGCCTTGAGCGCCAGCGAAAGGCAGGGGATTTACCCCTGGTTCGTCACCCACAGCCTTGAATAAGGGGCCAGAGGGATGTACCCGAGGTGCAAATCCAGGTGTGTTCCTGAGATGTGGTCCAGGGGCTGGGTGTATCCCCGTTCCCAGAGGACATGAATGGGGTATTGCATGTGGTGCTCACTGAAGTTGTAGAACTGGATCATGTGGCCCATGGGGTGGGGGCGTTCCAGCACCAGCACGGCAGGGATTTCGCTGTTCAGCACCCAAGCGGGCTGTGCGGCATGCAACTGGGGCAGCATCTTGCGGGTTTCGATCAGGTGTTTCAGGCCCAGGAACATCTGGCCGTAAGAGGTGCCAGGGTCATGGCGTTTCTCTGCGAGGTTCCAGTCCATGCGAGGACGGTGTACCCAGCGGTTGTCCATGGCGTGCTCGGGATTTTCAGTGAAGCTGTAATCGTTGGGGAGGGCCAGTTCATCGCCCATGTACAGCAGGGGGATGCCGCCGTATCCCAGCACCAGAGCATAAGCCAGCAGGCTGCGTTCAATGGAGAGGTGCTGAAGGTGCAGGTCCCCCTGCTCCAGGGCAATTTCCAGTCCGTTCAGGCTGCTCAGGCTGCCCGAGATGCGGCGGTCTCCGGTGCGCTTGTTTTCCTGAAAGACCAGACCCCTGGCATGGGATCCCGAAAAGTTTCCGGAATAGAAGTCGCTGAGGAAACGCCGGTGGCTTTCGCCATGCAGTCCAGCCTGGGCAGCGTCCTCATCTGAAATGGCCCAGCCAATGTCATCGTGGCAGCGGATGTAGGTGGCCCAGCTTGCCGAGGTGGGTTTCTCCGGGAAGTTCTGCAGGGCTTTTTGCAGCAGGAAGGCATTTCTGGAAGCCAGACTGGACCAGATCTGCACCATCAGGCTGTTGTGGTAGGCCAGATCTGAGACTTTGCCATAATGCTGGCCTCTGCCCAGATAGTGAATGAGTTTGTCCGGGGCCACAATGGCTTCTGCCTTGAACAGCACTGCCGGGGCCACAATGCGCACCACAGCCCTGAGGGCCTGGGTGATGTCATGCACTTCGGGCAGGTTCTGGCAGTCGGTGCCCATGCGTTTCCAGATGAAAGCAATGGCGTCCAGTCGGAACACGTCCACACCTTTGTTGGCCCAGTACAGGATGATCTTCACGAACTCCAGGAAAACCTCGCTGTTGCTCCAGTTCAGGTCCCACTGCCAGCTGTTGAAGGTGGTCCAGACCCAGCGGTTCAGGGTTTCGTTCCAGGTGAAGTTGCCCGGGGCAAAGTCGGGGAAGACCTCTTGCAGGGTTCTTTCGTACTGGTCAGGGAGGGTGCGATCCAGGTAAGTGTGGAAGTACTCTTTGTGGCGTTCGCTGCCCTGACGGGCTTTTTCGGCCCACTGGTGTTCCTGGGCCACGTGGTTGAGCACCAGGTCCATGCACAGGCTGATTTTGCGTTTGCGCAGGGCGGTGGCGAGTTGCTCCATATCCTCGGTGGTGCCCAGATCTTCCCGGACCTGAAGGTAATCTTGCACAGCATAACCGCCATCGTTGGGGGCAGGTCGGGGTTGCAGCAGGGGCATCAGGTGCAAGTAAGTCACCCCGAGTTCAGACAGGTAATCCAGCTTCTGGTGAATGCCCTGCAGGTCGTCTGCAAAACGTTCAGTGTAGCAGACGTAAGCCAGCATGTTCTCTTCCTGAAACCAGTCGGGTCTGAGCATGCGTTCCAGGTCCAGTTGCCGCAGGTCTTCGGAGCGCTCTTTGTAGAAGTCCAGCATCAGGGGAAGCAGTTCTTGCATCAGCCGGAGGGCCTGATGACCGTAAACGCTTTCGATGGAAGCCAGCAGGTCCGGGGCATACCGCTGGTAACGCGCCTCAAACATCTGGCGCTCTGCTTTGCTGCGCAGGGCTTTTTTGATCACACTTTCGGCTTGAAAAGACATGGTTCCAGTGTAAATGCTTTTTGTGATTTTTGTTGGAATCGGTTCATTTTGCTGTGTGATTGCGGTGATTTGAAACCGCTATCGGAAGCAAAAATCGTGCAAGAGGCCAGAAATGGGAGAGGGGATTGCAGCGCATTCACCTGCCAGGAATTTCAAAAGTGGGCTGCAGGGACAGGCTGCTTTGTTGCAGCCCACAGCAACCTGCAACAGGGGTGAGGCCCTTAATCTTGCCTTCCCAGAGCTGCTTTTGCTCATGGCGGATCTCTGACCCCTGAACCCTTTCCCAGGGCTAGACCCATTCAAGGTGTCATGATACACTTGTAAAGCTTGTTGCTTTTTAAAGGCAACGTCACAGGTTATCAAAACCGTCATCCCTGAAAAAACAGGGATGTTCCAGGAGGACTCATGAAGCGTACCTACCAACCCAACCGCAGCAAACGTGCCAAAACCCACGGTTTCCGTGCACGCATGAAAACCACCTCTGGCCGCCGTGTGATTTCCCGCCGCCGTGCCAAAGGCCGTCACCGCCTGACCGTCTGATTTTAAGGAATCAGGCGCAGAATCGACGTTGTGGATGCAGGGCAGAGCCCAAAACAATTAAAACGGTTCATCGCCCTCAAGGGGGATGCGGAGTTTCGTAAGGTTCGCAAAGGACCTGCAGTCCGCACCCCCTATTTTACTTTGCGCAAAATCCCCTACAAACCCCGCCATGGACAGAAGTACGATCCCCGTCCGGTGGTGGGCATCGTCACCTCCAAGAAAGCGATGGGCAAGGCCGTGGAACGAAACCGGGCCAGACGTCGTATCAGAGAAGCGTTGCGTCTGGGCCAGATTCCACCCTGCAAAGCCATCGTGATCCTCAATCCCGAAGTTTTGAGCGTGGACTTTGAAACCCTCAGGCGTGCGCTGGAGGTGGCTTTTGCCAAGTAGTGCTGTCAAAACAGCAGTGTCCATGATCCGTTTCTACCAGCGGCGGCTGTCTCCTTTAAAAGGGTCTCCCAGTTGCCGTTTTCATCCCACCTGCTCCCAATACACCCTGGAAGCCATTGAGCTGCATGGGGTGGCCAGGGGAAGCTGGCTGGGACTTCAACGTATTTTGAGGTGTCATCCTTTCCATCCGGGAGGCCATGACCCCGTGCCAATGCCGAAAACGCCAAAAAGGAAACAAGAATGAAGAAACTCGCAGTGCTGTTGCCCATCCTGATGTTCGCGGGTTCCGCGTTTGCCAACATCAGCCCCCACTGGATCCGCAATATCGACATCGACGGAGACAAATCCCCGGATGTGGTGGCCACCACCAACCTGATGGACATTGCCTTCAACCAGAAAGGGGAAGTGGTGGGCTGGTTTGTGAAACCCGTCAAGGGCACCAGCTACTTCAAGGAAACCAATGGGACAGTGAATGCGGGTGCTCTGAACCGCGCTCCCAACCTGCTGCAGGTGCGCAACCAGAGCGGCAACGACAAGATTTATGGCAAAGCATTCGCCATTCCTCTGGAAGGTGAAGTCAAAGCTGAAAATGCGGTGCTGAACCCTGATCCTGGCACCCAGGCCAAAGGCGAATCTGCAGACACCCTCACTGCAGTGTTCAAGTACCAGCAGGGGGCTGTCACTGTCACCAAGACCTTCACCATCCATGCCCGCAAATACACCATCGAGGCCAAAACCACGGTCAATGGCGTGGAAAAATACCAGATGACCTTTGAAGGGCTGCAGAACAACGCCACGCCCAACGTCAAGGGCATTGGCAAGCAGGATGCCAACGTGCTGTCCAGCGGTGAAGTGAAAAACGTCAATTATGTGGCCTTGCAGGGCAACAAGCAATCCACCCAGCCTGCTTTGATCGTGGTTCCTGCGGACAGCACCACGGCAAATGCCACCCTCAACCCCACCAAAGTGGCCCTGACAGACCTCTCTGGTGAAAGCAACCTGAAAGTGTACGGCGGCTTCAATGAGGCCATTCGCCTGCACCTGGAAGGTTACCTGGACCGCCCCGGTCTGTTTTCCCCTTCTTTCGTGCTGGGGAACCTGGGGATTCTGGTGTCCAATTTCCTCACCTGGATGTACGGACTGGTGGGAAGCTGGGGCATTGCCATCATCCTGCTGACCCTGATCATCCGTCTGGCCATGTGGCCCCTGATGCAGGCCCAGTACAAGAGCATGGCCGAAATGCAGGCCATCCAGCCCCTGATCACCGAAATCAACAAAAAATACGCCGACGATGCCCAGAAACGCGGCCAGGCCACCATGCAGCTGTACCAGGAGCACGGGGTCAACCCCTTTGGTGGCTGCCTTCCCATGTTCCTGCCCATGCCCATCCTGATCGTGCTGTGGCAGGTGTTCAGCAAGTTCGAGTTCACCACCGGATTCCTGTGGCTGCCTGACCTCGCCCTGCCTGATCCCTACTACATCATGGTGGTGCTGTACATCGGTGCGATGTTCCTGCAGACCTGGGTGTCCACCCGCAAGAACCCCGAGATGTTCCGCCAGCAGCTGTTCATGTTTGCCATTTTCATTTTCCTGGCCCTGCAGTTCCCTTCCGGCGTGACCCTGTACTACACCCTGTTCACCCTGCTGGGTCTGGGTCAGCAGATCCTGATCAACAGGCAGGTCGAGCGCCACATGGAAACCAAAAAAGTCTCCAAAGCCTGATTTTAAAAAGTCGGTTGCAGAACAGAAAGGTCCCCGATGTTCTCGGGGATTTTTTTGTTGACCTTCAGCTGTTGTTCTCTCTTCTCTCTGCAGCTTCTCGAAGCATGCTTTTGAAGTACAGCCTTGGAACCCGTTGCCTCTGGGATTCTTCGTCATCTGCACTCCAGTGAAAGGGGTCTTCTGTTGCTGGAAGGGGATCATGTGAAAAAGACTTTTCCACAGCGCGCCAATCTTCATGAGACAGACCTGTTTTCAACCGAAAAGCATGCTGTGCAATGGAGAGGGTTCCTTCCTCGCGCAGGTCCTGCACAGCCTCCCAGTGGTCTGCCAGAGCGTCAGGATGTTCCAGGGCCTGTTTGAAGATGCCTTCTCCCAGCAAGATCAGCGCTTCCCGAAAATAATCGAAGCTGTCATCTGAGCACCATCCCCTGATCACGTAAGCTGCACACCAGAGGTCTGTCAGGTGGGACTGGCAGAAATGTTTCCAGATCCAGAAGTCAAATCCCACAATTTCTTCCAGGGATTGTTTGCTCAGCAGGGCGATCAGGTTTTTGACATGCTGGTCGCTGGCATAAGGCGCTGGAGTGGTTTCTGCAATCCAGGTCCAGAATTGCTGTTCAGTGAGGTGTGCATTGCGCTGCTTTGACATGTATTCACTGTAGAAGGCAGATTCTGTTGCTGGACAAACACGTCTAAATTTATGTACATGGTTGAATTGGGTTAAAAAGTTTTCCATGAACATACTTTGGTGTGCAGCGATCTGTGCACGACCAGAAGTTTCCTGATGTTCTGGAGGGCGTTCTGGGAAAGATTCTGCCCGGTGGTTGCTTGCATGGATGCTTTGTATGTTTAGAACATAAATTTGTGGCTGGTTCCAGCAATTCACTCCACAACAACAGGTGAAAAAATTTTGCGGTCTGAGCAGCTTTTTCAGATCATTTCAGAACCGTTACATTAGGATGGACCTGTACCTCATCACCTTTGATTTCACCATGCACCCAGCAGAAGTGCTGCACCGGAACTTCAGACGGCGGCTGAAGCACACCCCATTCATGCAAGAATCACCCAACAAACGAGGAAAAGATGTCGAACATAAGAGTGATGTCTCTGGGACTGACCGCCCTGCTGAGCCTGGGCTTTGTGGCCTGCAACAGCACCACCCCTGCTGTGTCTGGCAAGAGTGCTGCTGTGCAAAAACAGGCCGATGCCTACACCGTGACGCTGGGCACCACCAACACCTGGCAGGGTGGGTACCAGGGTTATGTGCGTTTCAACAATGTCTCCGGGGCAGCTGCAAAATCCTTCAAACTGAAATTCAAACTGAACACCCCCATCACCCTGGCATCCAGCTGGAATGGCACTTTTACTGGCCCGGATGCCCAGGGGTATTACACCGTCACCTCTCCCGATTACCTGCAATACAGCCCTGTTGCTGCTGGTGCAAACTACGAGATGGGTTTTACGGCCAATGGCAGTTACACCGGAGGCAATGGCACTGTGCTGGAGGTCAACGGTCAGGTGGTGACCCCCATCGACACCACACCTCCCACCGTTCCCGGAACGCTGGCCCATTCCGGTCTGGCTTTCACCTCTGTGACGCTCACCTGGGGGGCATCCACAGACGCCAGTGGGGTTGCAAAATACGAAATTTATGATGGAACCGTCCTGCTGAGCACCGTCACGGCCCCTGCCACCACCACCAGACTGACCACCCTGAGGCCCGGAACGGCCTACAACCTGAAAATCCGCGCAGTGGACACAGCAGGCAATGCTTCTGCATTTGGCAACACGGTGACCTTCACCACACCTGCAGACACTGCTGCCCCCACAGTGCCTGGAACGCTGTCCTACTCTGGCCTGACATCCAACTCGGTGACGCTGGCTTATGCTGCATCCACCGACAACGTGGGTGTTGCAAAGTATGAAATCTACAACGGCAGCATCCTGCTCACCAGTGTGGCTGGCACCCTTACCAATCCCAAACTGACCCTGACCCCCAGCACGGCTTACACCCTGAAAGTGCGGGCGCTGGACGCAGCAGGGAATGCCTCTGCATTTGGCAACACGGTGACTTTCACCACACCTGCAGCTCCCGTGGATCAGCCTCCCACGGTGCCAGTTTCCCTGAGGTCCAATGCAGCCACCTCCAGCAGCATTTCTCTGGCCTGGAATGCCTCTACAGATGATGTGGCCGTCACCAAATATGAGGTGTATCGCAGCGGTACCCTGATTGGTACAGTTTCTGGAACCACCCTCAGCTACACGGATTCAGGGCTGACCAGAAACACCGCTTACCTGTACAAAGTGCGGGCCGGAGATGGTGCGGGCAACTGGTCGGCTTTCAGTGCAGACCTGACTGCCAAAACCACCGATGAAGTGACCCCTGTGGCCGGACAGAACCCCTGTGCCCGTTACCCCCTCAGCCATGTGTTTACAGAAGCTGCAGCAGGAACGGTTTCCAGCGGCAAATTCAATTATGGCGAAGCCCTGCAGAAAGCCATCTTGTTCTACGAAGCCCAGCAGGCAGGCCCGGTGGCAAGCTGGAACCGGGTGTCCTGGCGCAGCAACTCCAGCATGCTCGATGAAATCACCGGAGGCTGGTACGACGCCGGTGACCACGTGAAGTTCGGCTTCCCCATGGCCTCCACCGCCACCCTGCTGGCCTGGAGTGCCCTGGATTTCAAGCAGGGTTACGAGAAATCTGGGCAGCTGAAGCACATCCAGAACAACCTGCGCTTCGTGATGGATTACTTTGTGCGGGCACACGTGGCCCCCAACAAACTGGCTGGACAGGTCGGATCGGGCAGCACCGACCACGCTTACTGGGCCGCCCCCGAAACCCTGGACACCCGTCAGGCAGGAATGCGCCCCACCTATTACATTGACGAGGCCCACCCTGGCTCGGATCTGGCAGGGGAGACTGCAGCTGCGCTCGCAGCAGGCAGCCTGGTCTTCAAAGACACCGATCCCACCTACGCCCAGACCCTCCTGAACCACGCCAAACAGCTTTACGCCTTTGCAGACCAGTTCAGGGGCAAATACAGCAGCAGCATCACCGATGCATCCGGGTATTACAACTCCTGGAGCGGCTATCAGGATGAACTGGTGTGGGGTGCTGCATGGCTTTACCGGGCCACCGGAGACGCCGCATACCTGACCAAGGCCAAAACCGAATACAACAACCTGCCAAAAGAAGGCCAGACCGTGTACCACCCTTACAAGTGGACCCACGCCTGGGATGACAAATCTTACGGCACCTACGTGCTGATGTACCAGCTTACAAAAGACGCTGCCTACCAGATTGATGCAGACCGCTGGCTGGACTACTGGACGGTGGGCTTCAATGGAGAGCGCATCAAGTACACCGACAAACTGGCCTGGCTGGACACCTGGGGCTCCCTGCGTTACGCCGCCAACACCGCCATGCTGGCCCTGATCCACAGCGGAAACATCACGGACGCCACCCGAAAAACCCGCTACCAGACTTTCGCCACCGACCAGATCAATTACATGCTGGGAGATAACCCTGCAAGCCGCTCTTATGAGATCGGGTTTGGCAGCAACTCCCCCAAAAACCCCCACCACCGGGGCGCACACGGCACCTGGGCCGACAACCTGCAAGGTCCACCCGCCCAGAGCCGCCACACCCTGACGGGTGCACTGGTGGGAGGCCCGGACTCCACCGGAGCCTACACCGATGACCGGGGCAACTACATCACCAACGAGGTGGCCACCGATTACAACGCAGGATTCACCGGAGCACTGGCAGGAATGGTGCAGAACTACGGCGGCCAGAGCCTCGCCAACTTCCCGAAAGTGGAGCAACCTGACAGCCCTGAATTCTATGTGGGCACCAAACTGAATGCCTCTGGCAGCAAGTTCACCGAGATCGCTGGCTGGGCCACCAACAAATCTGCATGGCCTGCCTGTCCCACCACCGCTGTGTCCTTCCGGTACTTTGTGAACCTCTCAGAAGGCTTTGCCGCAGGCTTCAAGCTCAGCGATTATGTGGTGACGGTCAGGGGAGGCACCGCCAGTGCCCTGCAGCTCTGGAACAGCGCCCAGAACATGTATTACCTGGACATCACCGTTCCGGGCACCATCTATCCGGGAGGCCAGCAGTACTACCGCAAGGAAGTGCAGTTCCGCATTGGACTGGCAGACCAGATCAACGCACCTGCAGGAGCCTGGGACCCCAGCAACGATCCTTCTTATGCCGGGGTGACCGGGGCCACCGGATCGGAAGACACCGCCAATCCGAATGTGCCTTTCTTCGAAAAAGGGGTGCTGCTCTTCGGGAAGTCACCGGCGAAATAAACGCACCTGGAATTCTTCAACCCCCAGCAATGGGGGTTTTGGTTTGCCCTCTATGCTTCAGGGCCTGACTTTGAATAGGTCCTGTCACCCTGCACAACAGGCCAAACTGCAGTAAACTAAGGACCAGATGGAAAAGAAGACCAACCTTGACGACTACCTGGCCGGTCTCGGGATCAGCGACAGCGCCGATGAAAGCCCGATTGACCCGGAAACAGCCTACCAGAGCCCCAGCTCTCCGATTGAGTACAACATCAACCCTCAGGAAGTGGTTGAGCAGTTCCTGAAGGGCCTCTGTGAGCGTGTCGACTCCGGTCTCAGTGTGAAAGTTCGCATGCAGGAAAACGTGATTTACGCCGACATCTCCGGGGTGCATGCCGCCAAGATGATCGGCCGGGATGGGCGGGTGCTGGCTGCTTTAGAAGTGATGTGCTACACCCTTCTCGCCAAAGAAGCCGGACGCAACGACCTCAGGCTGCACCTGGACGCAGCGGGTTTCAGACGCCGCCACGAGGACAAACTGGTGCAACTGGCCGAGCGCATCGCCCAGCAGGTCATGAAAACCGGAGAGTCCTTCGAGATGGACCCCATTCCTGCCTCGGACCGCCGCATCATCCACATGACCCTCAAAGAGATGGGCGGGGTCACCACGGAATCGGTGGGAGAAGGCAAGGACCGCCACATCATCGTCAAACCTGCCTGAACAGTTGTCTCAAAAGATGACCTTCACTGTCGGGCAGGCCCTCAAACACATGGTCGAGGTGTTCACGGTGGCGGGGATCCCCTCCCCACACGTGGACGCCGAATTTTTGCTGGAGCACGTGACCGGACTGTCCCGGGTGCGCCAGCTCATGGACCGCCATGTGTTTCTGGAGCATGCAGAATGGGACCAGCTGCAGGACTTCATGCACCGCAGGGCCAGCCGTGAACCCTTGCAGCTCCTGCTGGGTTACACCTATTTTTATGGCCTGCGCCTGAAAGTCTGCGAGGGCGTGCTGATCCCCAGGCCCGAAACCGAAACCCTGGTCTCGCTGGTGATTGAGCGCAACATGAAAATGAAGCCCCGCATTCTGGACATCGGGACGGGCACAGGAGCCATTGCCCTGGCCTTGCTTCACGAGATTCCTTTTTCGGACGTGACCGCCACAGACATCAATCCGGTGTGTGTGCGCCTGGCCCAGCAGAATGCACACAAGCTGTCCCTCAGGCTCAAAGTGCAGCAGGGGGATCTTTTTGCAGGTCTGGATGGTTTCTTTGAAATCATCGTTTCCAACCCGCCTTACCTGCCCGATGCAGACCAGGCCAGCGAGATGCCTGAGCTCAAATACGAATCCAACATTGCACTTTACTCCGGGGGAGACGGCCTCAGTCTGGCCCGCCGGATTGTCACCGGAGCTGTGCGGCACCTCAAATCGGGTGGCATTCTGGCCCTGGAACTGGACCCCAGAAACGTGAAAGTGCTGCAAGAAGAACTGGACCGAAAGTTCTGGGCCGCCTCAGAAGTGTATCCAGATTTGACCGGACAGGACCGCTTTCTGCTGGCCATGAAGCGTTAACCCAGAAAGTGCTCTTTTGCAATTTTTTCCCCTTTGAAAGACACCCCTTCAGAGATCAGCAGTTTCCTTTGCAGGTCCCCAATGCCCCTGCGGTAGGTGCTGATGCCCCGTGAGGCATTGATCACCCGGTACCAGGGCACCTCTGGTGCATCTTCCTCGGAGAGCCCGGCCAGCAAGTTGCCCACATGGCGGGCGTAACCGGGGTAACCTGCTTCCAGGGCCACCCCGCCGTAACTCATGGTCTGGCCGTAAGGAATGCCCAGCACCACCTGCAACACCGATTTTCTGAATGCATCATCCATGAGGGCTTCAGTGTAACCCTCAGACGTGGGTGGCTGCACGGATGGCATTCACAGTTTCGTACACACTCAGGCCCGTGCTGTTGATGACGTGCCAGCCATGGTGCTGGTAAGCCTCCACATCCTGACTCTGGTGCAATTCCGTGATCACCTGATCCAGCATGCGGGTGTCAAAGTGCTTGTTGGTGCGGGTGTGGTTGCGCTCCAGCACCTCCTGCAAATCTGCCCTTAAAAGGATCTTGTAGGGCTGGACAGGCAAATCAAACATCGAGACTTCAGCAGGACCCAGCACATCATCGATCACCACGGCGAATCCCACCAGTTGATAAATGGTGGCCACCTTGCCCACAGCCTGCCTTGCCAGCATGAACTGCCGGGAGGTTTCCTGGGTCCACTGGGGCACGGGATGGGCCGCCCCCGAAACCACAAAATCCCGAAAATCATCCACGGGAAGGTGCAGACCATACGGGTAGTACTGCAGCAGGGCTTTTGCCACAGAGCTTTTTCCGGTGCCGGGTGTGCCAGAGATGATGAAAGCGGGCATGGGTCTCCAATCTGTTGCAGTGAACTGAAAACTGTGAACTGTCTTGCTCTGACCACCTGCTTGCGGGGCGGCCCACGTCGCACTGAGCGCTGAAAACTGTGAACTGAAAACTGTAAACTCAATCCACCAGGTAAAGCCCCTCTGCACTGGCAGGCTCAAAGTCCACCACCACTGTGGAGGCACTCATCTTGCCAATGCCCCGCAGTTCCATCTCAATGCGGGACTTCTCGCGGTTGAAGTGGGATTTGACCAGCAAAGAGAGGTCTCTGGCGGCCCTGGCAATCAAATCCGAATAGATCTCGGCTTCTTCCTGGTTGCGGGCGAAGTATTCGTAATGCCCCGATTCCAGCGCCCACCCCACAGCTTTTTTCCCGTGGGCATAGGTCCAGACCATCGGAGGGGTGGAAAGTGAACGGGAATCCTGATGCATCCCTTCGATGTGCTCTCTGAGTTGCTGCAAAGCCAGTTCGGGGGTGGACTGGGGCTGGGTGGGCACGTCGTTGTGAATCAAATCCGGGCGGTCTTCGCGTTTCTCCCTGAAATGCACGATGTAACCCTGGTTTTTTCCAGCGTCAATGATTTCAATGGTGTAATTGTGCTTTTTCAGGTATTCCTCAAGGGTCATGAAGGTATTATCTGGCATTTTGCTTCAGTTGTCCTGAAGGGATGCTATGCAGCCTGAAGGATTTCCTCTCAATGTTCTCATTTAAAGCTTTTGTTTAAAGCCTGAGTGGGAAAGTCAGGCTGAGAAGTTTACAGTCCACAGTTCACAGAGATAACCCTTTGCATGCCGCTCAAAGCCCAGGGTTCCAGACACAAAAGAAAAACCAGGGCAACAAACCCTGGCTTTTCTTCAAATTTACCTCACTCTGAAAAACGCAGGGTCTCCCCAGAAACCCCCACCAGCTCAGCAAATTTCAACAAGCCCAGACGGTCTGGCTTTTCCAGATGGTATCTGAAGTTCCACAGGTAATGCTGCACGATGAATTCGGGTAGGTCCAGTTTTCTGGCATTGCGCTCTGCCACCACAGCCAGTTCTCCCAGCCCGGTTCTGCGGGCCAGACGCAGGTTGTGTACCAGTTCAGGTGGGGGAGGGGTGCGGTAAGCCCAGACGGCAAAAGCAAAAGGCAAACCAAAATGGTCGTACCAGCGCATGCTCAGGTCCGTCACCTGCACCTCTCCCCGGCCATGCGGAATGTCCCACACCGAGGCGTGGGGCTCCAGCGGTCCGCACAACTGGTACCACTCTCTCAGGGCATTGTCCCCAATTTTCAGCACGCCAGCATAACCCGCATCCAGCAACGCCTGCACGCTGCCTTCATTGCGTTCCAGGGTGGCCTGAATGCCACTCAGAGACAGCAGCACCTCCAGCAGCTTCACACTGGTGGCACTCTGGGTGGTCAGGGCGATGCGTTTTCCTTGCAACGCCTCCCAGGGCAGGTTGTGAAAGAGGTTCACGCTGTACACCGGACCCAGCACACTCACACTGAAATCCGGCAACGCCTGCAGCAGGTGGGCGTTCTGCAGAAACTCAAAACTGCTGATGTTGGCAAGGTCAATTTCTCCCGCCAGCAACTGCCGGTTCATTTCGGTGGGCACGCCCCGGTGCACCTCGTAAGCGTCCGATTCGGGCAGGTACTCATTGATGGGGGCAACATTGGCGAAATCAATCAGCCCGATTCTGTAGGGTTTGGACATTTAAAAACTCCTGTTTCTGAAGAAAACCAGCCAAAGAAAGGGCGAGGCATGCCTCGCCCCTACACGTTGACTCAACATCAATCTGCTGCGGTTCCTGGAAAGATCTTCAGTTCGTTGTACAGGGCGTCCCGCAACACTGGGGTGCGTCCTGCCCTGAGGATCAGGTTTCTGAGGCTTTCCTCGGTGGTGCCGACTTCGGAGGTGGCCCCGGCAGCATGGGAGATTTTCTCCTCGATGATGGTTCCATCAATGTCCGTGACGCCCCAGTCCAGCGAGACCTGGGTCAGTTCAGGGGAAATCTGAATCCAGTAGCCCTTGATGTGGTCAAAGTTGTCCAGGTAAACGCGGGCCACAGCCAGATTTCTCAGGTCATCGAGACCAGTGGTGTAATCGGTCTTCCCGAGGTTCATCGCCAGACTGTTGTTCATGGGCTGGAAGGCCAGAGGAATGAAGCTGAAAAAGCCTCCGGTCTCGTCCTGCAAATCGCGCAGGCGGTGCATGTGGTCCAGGCGTTCTTCCAGGGTTTCGATGTGGCCGTAGAGCATGGTGGCGTTGGTGTGCAGGCCAATCTGGTGGGCGGTGCGGTGCACATCCAGCCAGTTGTCTGCGTTCACCTTGGCACGGGCAATCTGTTTGCGCACCCGTTCTGCGAAGATCTCTGCTCCGCCTCCGGGCATGGCGTCCAGTCCGGCTTCTTTGAGCTGGGTCAGCACCTCACGCACAGAGAGTTTGGCAATTTTGGTGAAGTGCCAGATTTCTGCTGCAGTCCAGGCTTTCACCTGCACGCCAGGGAAGTTTTCTTTGAGGGCACGCACCAGATCCAGGTAGTAACTCCAGGGTTTTTTGGGGTGATGGCCGCTGGAGATGTGAATTTCGGTGAGTCCGGGCTGGTAACGGTCCCGCACGAACTTCAGGACATCGTCGATCTCCCAGTCCCAGGCCCGCTCCTCGTTCATGTGGGCAGCAAACCCGCAAAAAGTGCAGCCAACATAGCAGATGTTGGTCTGGGAAAGGCGCAGCGAGTGCACGTAGTAGGTTTTGTCCCCGAATTTGCGTTCCCGCACCAGGTTGGCAAGGCGGGCAAGGGTGTTGATGTCGGGGGTGTGGTAGAGTTTCAGCCCCTCTTCAAAAGACAGCCTCTGTCCCGCTTCGACTTTTTCAGCGATGGGGATGAGTTCGGGGTCACGGATGTACTTCATGCTGACAGCTTAACATTTTTTAGATCCAAAATTTGTGCTTTGATTCACAAGCGGTGGGCCGAGGACAACGACTTCGCCTGCCGAGGGCCGAGAGCCGAGAGCCGAGGGCAAAAAGATTTTCAAGCAGAGGCAGAGGAGAGGGCAAGGCATGCCTCGCCCCTACAGGTTGCATTTCAGATTTTCTGCAGTGGGGGTTACCCCATGTTGCTGGGATAATACTGCAGACCTTCAGCATCGGGCCAGAGCAGTACCCAGTACCTTTGTTCTGGGATTCCGTCCCGAAGGATGTCTTCAGCATTCAACATCCCCATTTGATTCAAGCCCACGATGCCCAGATCATAAGGCTGGTGCCTGTAAAGCCTCATACCCAGTTCGGCCAGCCAGTCTTCCAGAGGACGCAACCAGGGATTGAGCTGATGATCCTCTCCATCAGCAGAGGAGACCACAGGATAAACCTGCTCCAGACTTCCTGTGGAGATGGAAAAAAACAACCAGTCTGAACCTGCCTCCTCTCTGAGGATGCTGGTGGAGCAGGCCACCTGATTCCCGTCTGGCAGGGTGACAGTGCCTCTTAAAAGCAAATGAAGGATGGATTCCTTCTCAAGCAACTGGTCCAGGGAAAAACGCTGTTGTTCAGCGGGCTCCCTGTCTTTTTCGAGGTAAATTCCTTGCAGTTCTGGAAAAGACCACAGGTGCAGCATCAGGGTTTCCAGCGCTTTTTCATTCTGGGTGCAGAATTCAATGCCCAACTCACAATGAAATCCGCTCCAGGCCGAGGGGTGGGTGAAGAATGACATGGTTTTTTTATTTTATTGCAGTGGAAGGGTCAGAGGAACAATCCTTGACAACCCTTCCTGCCACGGGGCGCAGCACACTGCGCTCCTACATTACAATGATGAATAGGAAACATTATATCTGGTGCTGATGGTGTTTTATAAAAGAAACAACATTACAAATCAACATATATTTACCGACGTAGATTTGTAAAAATAATTTATATCTAAATTGCACTCTGAAGTTTTTTCCAAGTATAATTTTAAAAATTCATTGTTTATTTGTTCAAATTCATATTCATCGAAAAGATAATAGCCTTGATCTAAAATTTCACGCTTTCCTCCTTTATAATGATACAGCTTATAGTAGCCGGAAAATATTGGAAAGTCTCGAGAATAAAGAAGAAATACATGATTAATCCCATCTGGTGAATGCTGTTCCCTGATAAATGTCTTAATATTTGAATAAAATACAACACCACTCAAAAACATTATAATGAGTTAAATCACACAATATATTAAGATAATCCTTACAAATTTAAATAATTTTAAAATTATTAACATGACTGTATCTCAAATAAATTATACATGTTTGCGCTAATTGGATATTGATTTAAATATGATTTTTGTATCATTTTTAATTTCTGGATTGAATGAATCGTTATGTTGAAAATTAAATCTCCAGTTTTATTTAGAATAGGATTTGTTGTTGATTCCTTCAGGACACTTGCAATTTTGGAAGCCTGGATCTGATTGGGACGGTAAAAATACAGCTCAATGAAAGGTGCATCAGGAAGAATGCTCATGCTTTCCATGGTAACGCGTCCCTTAAAGATCTGACTCCTGAGGTGTTACCCATCCCCATACATACCAGTATGATTTACATGATTGACATGCTTGAACAAAAATTTTAGACTGAGTCCATGAGCGACCTGGAAGTGCAATTTTTTGGAACCGTCACCGTGGGCGAAAGAGGGCAAATCGCCATCCCACAAGAAGCCAGAGAAAAACTGGGCATCCAGCCCGGAGACAAGATGCTGGTGGTGTCCAGCATTTTCGGGGGCATTGCGGTGGTCCCGGAGAAGGTCCTGACCGACATCCTCAAGCAAAAGTTCCGTGAAGTGCTGGAAGGCGAATGATGTTTAAAAAGTTTGGGTCAGATTACAGGCAGGTTTTAAAAGAAGAACTGAAGCTGTTTGGCAAAGAGAAAAAGCTCTATGCTGCAATGGTTCTGATCACCATCATTCCCACCATTTACAGCGCAACTTATCTTTCAAGCGTGTGGGACCCCTACAGCCAGACCAAAAACCTGCCTGCAGGCATCGTGAACCTGGACCAGGGCACCGTCTTTGAGGGGGAAAAATACAACCTCGGAGAGGACACCCTGGCAGAAATCCGCAAGGACCCCCCTTTCAAATTCACAGAGTTCAGGACCACCGAAGAGGCCCAGGCTGCAGTCAAGAAAGGCGACATCTACTTCATGGTGGAATTGCCCAAAAACCTCAGCGAGAAAGCCATTGCAGGGAAAGCCCAGGCAGACCTGAATGTCACGGTGTCTGAGGGGTCCAGCTATCTGGCCGCCACCCTGGGAAAAAGGTTCACCAGCGAACTGGCCCGTGAACTGAACGGCAAACTCAGTGAGAAACGCTGGGAAGCCACCCTGAAAAAGCTGGGCACCAGTGCAGATGACATCAAGAAACTCAAAGATGCTGCCAGCAAACTGGCGGATGGGGCAGAGCAACTGGAAGACGGCACCCGCAAACTGCTGAATGGCACAGACAAACTGGATTCCGGTCTGGCCAAAGCCAGCAGTGGCGGAAAAGCCCTGACCAGTGGGGCCACCACCCTCACCAGCGGAGTCACCAAACTCACCTCTGGTGTGGGGCAACTGAGCAGCGGCATTCACACCCTGGCTGGCAAAACCCCTGCCCAGAGCAAACTGAAAGCCTTGCAGGACGGTGCTGTGAAGGTCAAAGAGGGCAACAGCAAACTGGCCTCTGGCCTCAAGCAGATGTCTGACTCGGTGACTGCGGATTATGCGCTGTATGCGCCCATGCAGCAATCTGCAAAAGGGGCTGCGCAACTGGCTGCTGCCCTGAAACAAATGTCCGATCAGGTGACCCCTGAAAATCCCCTTTATGATCCCATCCAGCAGTCTGCCAAAGGTGCAGATCAGCTGTCCAAAGGACTGAAACAGATTTCCGGTCAGGCTGCAGGAAGTGCCCTGAGCGCTTCCCTCACCCAGAGCAGCACCAGTGCCCAGCAACTCTCTGAAGGTCTGGCCCAGATTGCTGCAAAAACCCCTGCCCAGAACCCTCTGGATGCCCCTCTGGGCCAGAGCAGCGGCAGTGCCCAGCAGCTTTCCGAGGGCCTTGCCAGAATGGCTGCCCAGGTGCCTGAAAAAAATCCTCTGGATGCTCCTCTGGAACAGCTCTCCAAAGGTTCCAGTGACCTCAGCAGCGGATCGGGCAGCCTCAGCAGTGGTGTGACCACCCTGACCACAGGCATGCAGCAGATCAGCGACGCATTAAAGCTGATGGACAGCAAAACCCCCAGCAAAGGCGACCTGGGCAAACTGGACACGGGCATCAAAACCCTGCGGGACAGAACTGCTGAGCTTTCCAGTGGTCTGGCCCAGCTCAAAGACGGTGCAGATCAGGTCAAGGCTGGCAACACCGATCTGCTGACCGGAGCCAGGAAACTGGCAAAAGGTGCCCGTGAACTTGCCAGCAAGATCCCAGATGTGCAAAAACCCGATGCAAAAGCAGAATTCCTGGCCGTGTCCTTCGAGGTGAAGGAAAACACCATCAACAAAGTTGCCAACAACGGCAGTGCGTTTGCCCCCTACTTCATGTCGCTGTCTTTGTGGATGGGTGCCCTGCTGACCAGTTTCATCTTCAGGTTACGGGTGCTGCCTGAAAACGTGAAAGGTGCAGGCCGTTTCTCAAAAGTGCTGGCCAAAAGCACCCTGCCTTTTGTGGCAGTGTTGATCCAGGGCTTGCTCCTGGCCCTCACCATGCGTCTGGGACTCAGGCTCTCGGTGCCCAATCCTGCCCTGTTTTACGGCATTTTGCTGCTGGGAAGCATCAGCATGTTTGGGGTCATCATCCTGCTGATCATGGTCCTGGGCGATGCTGGACGGATGTTCGCCATGATCCTGCTGGTGCTGCAACTGGCCTCTGCAGGTGGAGCTTACCCTGTGGAGCTTTCCCCCGGACTGTTCCAGAGCCTGCACCAGTACCTCCCCATCACCGATCTGGTGAAAGCCCTCAGGGCCTTCCTGTTTGGGGCCTACGACAGCAACTGGGGGCTTTATGTGGGCCGCATGCTGCTGCTGGGAGGAGGAGCTTTCCTGATTGCTGTGCTGCTGGCTGGAAGAATGTACAAATACGTTCCAGAGAAAGAGTACACCCCGCCCATCGAGGCCTGATCTCTTACAGAAGAATGACAAAACTAAAGGTTCTTTGAAGTAAGGAATCCTTAACCGAAGTTCAGGAAACTGTCAGAGAGAGTCTTTAGACTGAAGGACATAGGAGGTGAGCATCCGTGATCGAAGCTGTAATCCTGATTCTCGTGCTGGGTGTGGTGGTGGTCGCTTCGAAAGGCTCACCCGCAGAACCTGAAAAAGTGTACGTTCCCGTGCACAGCAAGCGCCGATAACCTCAAAATTATCCACTGTCTAGAACCCCACCGTAAGGTGGGGAAGTTTTTTTGGATGGGTTTTGGGAGGTCAGGCCAGTTTCAAGTACAGCTCAAGTTCTGCTCTGACTGCATGCATGCGGTTGATGAGTTCCATCACCAGGGCCACAGCGGTTTTGTCCTGTCCCAGAACGTGATGAAGTTCGCGGGTCTTCATGTCGATTTCGGGAAGTTTCAGAAAAGCTGCTCTGAAGGCCAGCATTCCGACCTGCAGGAAATCTCCCAGGGCAGCAGGGGTGTGCACAAGGGAATCTCCTGCAGCGGCTTTGAGGACCTCCTCGTCTGACGCGCCATTCAGAATCAGGGCGTAGGTTTCGGGAAGGGCGCAGATCTTTCGGGCCAGGGTCAGCAGGGAATCTGCGCCATGATAGGGGGTATAATCGGGGTGGTTTTTCCAGTGCTGCAGGTCATTCAGCACCTGTGCTTCCAGTTCTCCCAGTTCATTCAGCCAGAAATTGTGGTTCATGGGAGCATCTTACCCTGATGCTTTCAGAGGTGCATGACGTTCAGGGAAGGGTCACCGTTCCGGGCAGGCTGAGGTTTCCACTGGCCACATCAAAAACATCGGTGACACAGAGCAGAGGGCTGTGCACGCTGGCATTGACCTGCAAACCTGCTGTCACCCCGTCAAACTGAAAGCTGGTGTTGAAGCCCAGTTCTTTGAGGGGCACCTGCACCTCCACCACGGTGTTTTTCAGCAGGGGAGGGTAACCAGGGCTGTCAATCAGGATGGGCAATCCGGGCCAGGTGGCGGGCAGTCTGGGGGTGGTGCCTGCAGGAATGTCTTTGACTTTCAGGTGTCCAGGGCCGCAGGCATCGTCCGGGGTCAGGACCACCCAGTGGGTATGCCAGAGGGTGCCATCGTTTTTGACATCCCCATCGTCGTTTTCATCGTAAAGGGGGGTGTCATCGAAATCCGGGTGGGAGGTGGCTGCCAGGGCCAGCACGCCCTGTCCTGACTCAAACCCTACCACAGAGGAATCCAGCGTGGTGGGCCACACATAGCTGTAGACCTGGCTTCCTCCCAGCTGGCCCGTGGCGGCTGGAAGTTCTGTGCCGGCTTTGTCAGACAGTTTCATCTGAAAGACCAGAAAGGTGCCTTTTTTGAAGACCTGGGTTTTCACCACATCAAAATGAGGGCTTTTTGCATTGCCAGAGGGCGAAGAAACAGGGTGGGCCATGGAGAGGGAAGACAGACACAGCAGGGAAATCAGGGTCATTTTGCGCATGAGGGCTCCTGGAACAGCACCCTGAACCTTTTGAAAGGCCAGTGCTGCTCTGAAATTTGAATTCTGGGTGTGTGGGCTTAGAGGATGTCCTGGTGGTCAGGACAATCCAGTTTCAGGTCCATGGGTTTTAAGGGTGTCTGGGTGAACTGGCAGAAGTGAGGAGAGCTGGGACCCTCTCCAGGCTGAAAGAACTGGCAGGTCAGGCACATCTGCGCTGCAGGCACATGGTCCCGGGTTTGCAGGCCCCGGATCAATTTCAGCAGCATGTGCAGCATCAATCCCTGTTCTTCAGGGCTGAGGTCCTGCACGGCTTCCAGCAGGAAGTCTGTCCAGCCTGCACTTTTCTGGGCTTCTGCTTGCCCTTCTGCGGTGAGGGTGATGCGCAGCTGTCTGGCATCTTCTGGACTGCGCACTTTGCTGACCAGCCCTTTTTTGACCAGCATGCTGACGGCGTCGCTGGTGGTGGCCAGGGTGATGCCCAGGTGGCTGGCCAGCTGTGAAAGGGTTTGCCCATTCACCTCCTGACGCAACTGCACGAGAATTTCTCCCTGGGTGGGGGTGAGTTTCTGGGGTGCTGCACCTTTCCAGGCCTGGCTTTTCAGGACCAGACTGATTTTGTGCAGTCCGGTGATCAGGTTCTGTTCGGTGCTGGAGGCAGGGTGGTCTGGCATGTCTCTGTATTGTTCCAGTTTCAGGACGGGATGTTTGTGGGGTCTGTCCAACCTCCTTAATTAGGACTCCTAAGTATTATGGGCTTTTCAAAAGGGCCTGTCAACCCAGAACAGCAGGCCAAAAAAAGAAGGTGCACATACACCTCCTCTGTAAAGTTCAACTTTGCTGTGGTTCAGTCATCCACCAGATAACTGGGTGGAGGCGGCGGAGCAGCAGGCTCCAATTGGGTCAGGTGACTCACACTGGAAATGCCCGCCACAAAAAGCGCTGTCCTGAGCTGCTGGATGATCTTCAGCAGGTACATCAACACCGCATCCGGTCCCAGAAGTGCAGGCTGAATGAGCGGCCTTGCGATGGCGCACACCTGCGCTCCCAGCATCAGGCATTTGGCGATGTCCAGCCCGGAGCGGATCCCTCCAGAAGCCACCAGAGGCATCTGGGGCAGCACATGGCGGGTTTCCTGCAAAGCCTGTGCAGTGGGAATGCCAATTTCTCCCAGATCAGGCTGGGTGATGCTGCCATTTGCCACCAGATCTTCCACTTTGGCCCAGCTGGTGCCTCCTGCTCCTGCCACATCAATGGCAGCAAAAGGAATGTGTTTGATGCGCTCTGCAGTGGCCTGCCCGATCCCGTGCCCCACTTCCTTGAGCATGATCGGGAACCAGCTTTTCTTCACCAGACCAGCAAGCACCTCGGTGATGCCCTGAAAGTTGGTGTCTCCTCCCACCTGCACGGCTTCCTGCAAGGGGTTGGTGTGCAGGGCCAGACCATCTGCCTTGATGGCCCCAATTGCCTTGATGATGTGCGAAGCCGTGTAGCCCTTGAGAAACTGCGCCACCCCCAGGTTTCCGATGAGGAGGATGTCCGGGGCATGTTCCCGCACATGAAAGCTGTAACTGGCTTCGGGGTGTTCCAGCATGACGCGCTGGGAACCCAGCATCATCCCAATGCCCAGTTCCTGCGCAGCAAGGGCCAGATTGCGGTTGATGCGGGCTGCATGCTCAGTTCCGCCTGTCATGGCCCCAATCAAAAGGGGCGCAGAGAGGGGCTTCCCGAGAAAGGTGCAGCGCAAATCAATGTCGTTCAAGTTCACTTCGGGAAGGGCCTGATACGGCCACGACACCCGTTCCAGCCCGGTGCTGATGGTCTGGTACTGGGAATCCTCCCGCAGGCAGGCTTCCAGGTGTTTGAGTTTGCGCTCCTGCATGGTCATGGTTTCAGTCTCCCATGGATTGTACGACAGAAGTCTTATTCCTCCCCCTGAGGTTTTGCCCCCACCGCTGTCTGCGACAGGTCCTCCCTCTGAGGGAGAGGATAGCGAAGAAGCAGCGAAGCTTGCTTCCAGCGAGGTGAGGGTCAAAGAAACTCCCTCACCAGATTCACCGCCACCCACCCCAGAGGTGAGCGCTCCAGGCCCCACAACTGGCTGAGGCGTTCTCTGCGTGGTGCAGGCAGGTGGGCCCACTGCTTTAAAGCTTCCTGGTGGATGCGGGTGCTTTCCTGCCTCAGGTAAAAAATGCTGCCCTGAGCAAAACCTGCTTCATTGGCGATTCTGGCCCGTTTTTCCTGCTGGGTGAGGCTCAGGCCACGGGTGGCAGCCAGCAGCAAAGAGGCTTCTTCAGGGTGTCTGAGGGCAAAAAGCTCGTTCAGGGCTGAAAGCACCCTGGGCTGGGTCAGGCTGAGTCGGTTTTGCAGGTACTCCGGAAAACGGCAATCGCTGACGAAGTGTTGTGCAGGAGAAAGGTGCATGGGAAGCACATTTTCCAGAAAAACCTGACGGGCCACAAAGAGGGCCTGAATGAAATCCGGCTGGCGGTTCAATTGAATTCTGTCCAGCAATGCTCTGGCAGATTTTTGCAATGTTTTCGGGTCTGCCGCAGGCAGGTGACTGGCCTGACGGGTCAGCAGGCGGGTGGGATCGTAGACAATGCGGGCTTCTGCCAGCAAAGCCACGGGAAGCTGTCCTTCCTCCAGCGCTGCATAAGGGAAAAGGTGCAGCACCATGCCATCCTGCATTTCCCGGGTGGGGGTCTGGACTTTGCGGTCCACCACCAGCAGCTGTGGCAGGCTTCCTGCCCAGGCCAGCGGTGTGCCTGCACTGCCCACCTGCGCCACGGCCCGCACGGACCTGCGCTCCACCAGTGTTTTGAGGGTGTCCTCTACAACCATTCACACTCCTGTCAGATCCAGTGCCCAGGCCCTTTTCAAGAAGGGTCATGGGCACAGAATCAGATCTTCTGAATTGTAGCTATCCTGCAAGGGCAGCTCTGTCGATCAGGCTGCATTGTTGGGTTTCAGGAGCACCGGGATGGAGAACTTTTGCCTGCAAAAAGGAATGGCCCTGCTGGATCTTGCTGTGAACTGTCCACTGTGAACTGAAAACTTCTGCAACGACCTTTGCTTTCCCTGTCGCCCCGACTTTAGGCCAGCCAGTCTTCGGCGCTCTGGTCGTCCTGGGCAACCACCATCTCGTCCAGTCTGGTGGCCCAGGCCGGGAAGGGGAAAGTCACCATCACGGGTGTGGGCACTTCGGGCTGCTGGATGATCATGGTGCCCGGCTGCAGAATGCTGGCCCGCATGCGGTAAGTGGAGGGCAAAAAGCGGTACTCGGGACGCTCGGATTCTGCGGGGTCCAGACGGCCCACCACCCGGATGGCCGCATTGGAGGTGATGCGCCTTTCCACTTCAGAGGCCGTTTGTTGTGCCCCGATCAGGATGATGCCCAGCGAGCGCCCACGTTCTGCAATGTCCAGCAAGACGTCTTTGATGGGGCTTTCACCTTCCCTGGGGGCGTACTTGTTCAACTCGTCCAGCACCACAAAAACGTAAGGCTTGCGGCCCTGCTTTTCTTTCTTCTCAAAGAGCTCTTTGAGGATCACACCCACCACGAACATCTGGGCATGGGCATCCAGGCTGTGGATGTCCACCACGCTGAGCTGCACCCCCTGACGCAGCACATCAGCACGGTATTTCTCGGCTTCTTTTGCGGTCAGGTTGCCGCGGATCAGGCTGGACAGGTACTTCTGCACCCCTTTGAGGCGGCGGATGAAGGCCTGCAGCGTGCCCACATTCTGCTTGCCCACCCATCTGGGATCCCCCTGGCCCTCGTTCTGTTCCAGCAGCTTGTATTCGATGTAGCTCACCAGTTGCGTGAAGGTGGTGATGCGGGTTTTGCCCAGCGTGTCAAAATCCAGTTCCAGTTCCAGGGCCAGTTGTTCGTCCTGTTGTTCCCAGTCGGTGACGGCAATGTGTGGGGTGCTGCTGGTGTCTCCCAGCACCAGACGGTACAGTTTCTCCTCGATCTGCCCGATCAGGAACTTGAGGTTCAGGCTGCTGTCCTTGTCTGCAAAGCAGTACGGAAGCAGGCGTTTCTGACAGAACTCCCGGATGGTCCACATGTAAGGGGTGACCCCGGATTTTCTCTGTTCCACATCAGGAATGATGGCGTCTCCACCCGCCTTGGGAGGGGCCAGAAACTGCACATCGCTGAAAGGACGGCTGGGCAACTTGCACAGGGCGTAACGGTCTTTTCTGAGGCCTCTGGCTGCAGCGACCCGGCTTTCTTTCTCCTCCAGTTTGCTGTTGGGCTGGTCCAGAAAGAACAGGTCCTCGCCTTTCACATTGAAGATCACAGCCTTGCTGTTGGCCCGGTCCACGCCCAGCGCCTGCGAATTGAAAATGCTGTACAGCAAAAACAGGGCATAACTGGTCTTGGTGGCCACCCCGGACACCCCACTGATGTTCACGTGGGCACCGGAGGCACCGTTCAGAAAGTCAAAATTGAAGTGCACGGGTTCGCCGTTTCTCAGGATGCCCGCAGGCAATCTGGACTCCATGCGGTCCTGATAGAGGGCTTTTTCCAGTTCCTCATCCAGGGCGAGGTAAACCTCATCTCCGGGGTGAGGGGGAATGAACTCCTCGGGGTCCACACGGGTGACCAGCACATGGGCTGTGTAAGAGGTGTTGACCGGAAGAATGCCCGCCTGCACGTCCCGCACATCGGATTCAAAAGCGACCCCTTCGTGGAGTTTGCGCACCTGATCTACCACCCCGAAATAGGTGACGCGGGTGCCGTCTGGTTTGGTGGTTTTCAGGGTGACCAGATCGTCCAGTTGCACGCTGGACCCCGGTTCCACCCAGAACCAGAATTGCAGGGGAGTGGCTTCTTCGGTGCCGAGGACCATGCCGATGGAAAGAACCTGAGTCATGCTGGGACCATGGTATCCGATTCCCTGAAGGGGCGCATGAAGGTGAAAAAATGCATTTGTCAGCGGGGAATTTTGTCCTGTTCAGGACATCGAAATTCTGATTGTTTTGCACTGAAAACTTCATTTTGGGTTCATCTACATCTTTTTGCCGATGACCCCTGCAAACGCTTTCCCTAAAATGAGAACATGGATGAGGTGATGGTTCTTTTCGTTGTGCTGGTTGCAATCCTGCTGATCCTGATTGCGATTCTGCGATCCTTTGACCGTGCCGACCTGCCAGAGCCCCAACGTTCCCTCTTGCTGCCCATCCGCACCCATCAAGAAGACCCCTGACCCACCCGTTTCAATCCAGTTTGTTCATGGCCGCCTGTCCTGCATGCCACACACTGTGCCGTGCGGACAGGCGAACCATCTGGGCCACGGTCATTTCCCGATCCCCTCACATGATCCGCAACCGATATACTGTGTGCGTATGTTGAAAGCCTATGGCACGGAGATCTGGCTCTTTATGGCTGCCCTGTATGTCCTGATGGGAGGCGTCACTTTTCTGGTGTATGGCTCGGACAAACGTCGGGCCAGGCTGGGCCGCAGGCGGGTTCCTGAGCGCACGCTGCATCTGCTGGAACTCTGTTTTGGCTGGTTTGGGGCGTTTGTGGCCCAGCGGGTGGTCAGGCACAAAACCCAGAAAATGCCTTTTCAGATGGTGTTCTGGGGAATTGGTTTGTTGCATGTCCTCCTGGTGGGATTGCTGGCATGGGGCATGCAAGTCAGCTGAGGGTGTTGCTTGAATTGCCCGGTTTTGCTGATTGGGCAATGGGGGTTTTGCAGGCCAGTGGGCTAAACCCTGTACAAATTTATACTCAGTCTATATAATGGGGACATTCAATCCACTGCGGAGGACCCCCCCATGACTGCAACCCAGCCCAAACTTTTCAAAGGCGGCATGTTCCTGATCCAGGACAGCCAACCCCAGAACATTTACACCCCCGAAGATTTCGATGACACCATCAAGCAAATTGCCGACTCCACCCAGGCTTTCATCGACAAAGACGTGATGCCCCGCATGAAAGACCTCGAAGACAAAGTCGAAGGTCTGAACCGTGAGCTGCTGCAAAAAGCAGGCGCACTGGGCCTCACTGCTGTGGAAGTCCCCGAAGACTTTGACGGTCTGGACCTTCCCAAAGCCGTCAGTGCCGTGATTGCAGAGCGTCTGGCCCAGACCGGGGGTTTCAGCGTGACCTACGGTGCCCACCAGTCCATCGGAAGCCTGCCCACCGTGTACTTCGGTACCCCAGAGCAGAAAACCAAATACCTAACCAAGTTGGCCAGTGCTGAAATGGTGGCTGCTTACGCCCTCACCGAACCCGGAAGCGGCAGCGACGCCCAGGCCGCCAAGACCACTGCTGTGCTCTCCGAAGACGGCAGTCACTACGTGCTCAACGGCACCAAAATGTGGATCTCCAACGCTGGATTTGCAGACCTCTTCACGGTGTTTGCCCAGGTCAAAACCGACGAAGGCAACAAATTCAGTGCCTTCCTGGTGGAACGTGCTTTTGAAGGGGTGTCCCTCGGTGCCGAAGAGCACAAGATGGGCATCAAATCCTCCTCCACCCGTCAGGTGATCCTGGACAACGTGAAAGTGCCTGCAGAGAACCTGCTCGGACAGGTTGGGCAGGGGGCCAAAATCGCCTTCAACATCCTCAATGTGGGTCGCTACAAGCTGGCTGCAGGAGGGGTCGGCGGAGCCAAACACGCCCTGAAAATCTCTGCGAAATACGCTCTGGAGCGCCACCAGTTCAACCAGCCCATCGCCAACTTCGGGATGGTTCAGGAAAAGCTGGCTGAAATGGCCCTGCGCACCTACGCTGTGGAATCCGCCCTTTACCGGGTGATGGGCCTGATTGACACCGCAGTGGAAAGCGGCCTGGACAAACTCAAGGCCGTGGAAGAATACGCTGTGGAAGCCTCCATGCTCAAAGTCCTTGGCTCCGAACTTCTCGACTTTTCTGTCGATGAAGGGGTGCAGATCCACGGGGGTTATGGTTACAGCTCTGAATACCCCATCGAGCAGGCCTACCGCGACAGCCGCATCAACCGCATCTTTGAAGGCACCAACGAAATCAATAGATTGCTGGTCCCCGGCATGCTGCTGAAACGCGCCATGAAAGGCGAAATCCCCCTGCTGCAGGCCGCACAGAAACTGCAGTCCGACCTGCTGGAACCCAGCTTCGATGAACCCGAAGAAGGGGTGCTGGTGCAGGAAGAAACCACCATCAAGAACCTCAAGAAACTGGCCCTGATGGTCGCTGGCACCGCCGCCATGAAGTACGGCATGGAGGTGGAAAGCCGCCAGGAAATTCTGGCCCGCGTTGCAGACATCGCCATGCTGACCTTCGCTGCAGAATCTGCCCTGCTGCGCACCCGCAAACTGGGCAACCCCGAACTGCAATCCGAAATGACCCAACTCTACACCTGGTCCGCTGCAGAGAAATCTGCAACCCTGGCCCGTGAAGCCATTGAGATGATCGCCTCCGGTGACGACCTGCGCACCAGTCTGGCCGTGATCAAGCGCCTCACCAAGCACGACCCCATCAACACCATCCGCCTGCGCCGCCATGTGGCGAAAGCTGTGCTGGCCGCTGAAGGGTACCCCCAGCCTCGGAAATAATCCCAGAGAGCACAGGGCGAGGCATGCCTGTCTTGTGCAGAACGAGGGATCGCAAATTGGTCCCTCTGCACGCTCGCCCTTACAGCCCCCTTCCAGAAAAGAAGGGGGCTGTAGAAGTTTTCAGTTCACAGTAGACAGTTCACAGTGAGATCCAGAAGATCCCTGCAGATCATGCAAAGACTGCAAAGGGTGAGGTGGTGGCCCGTGTCTACAGACATCCACCCAGCAGGATCAGGGTTTGTTGAGACATAGAGGTATAAAAGGCGTTTCACTGTGAACTGAAAACTGTTTCCTGTGAACTCTAAATCGAGGTGATGATACGGTTTTTCCCCGATTTTTTGGCCTGATACAAATACTGGTCTGCCTGCTCGAAAGCAGCATCAATGGTGGTGTCTGCACTGAGGCGCACCAGACCGCCACTGACACTGACCCGGCCCACCGTATTGAAGCGCTCACTGAAGATGCGTTCCTTGATGCGTTCTGCAATGGTGGTCAGGTACTCTTCGGGGCAACGGGTCAGGTAAACAGCGAACTCCTCGCCGCCCAGACGGTACACCCGATCGCTGTGGCGCACGGTCAGGACCAGACGGCGGGCCAGTTCTTTCAGCACCTGATCGCCCACGGCGTGGCCGTAGGTGTCGTTCACCTTCTTGAAGTCATCAATGTCGATCACCACGATGGCGTCTCCTTCCCGCATGCCGGGTTTGTCCAGTTCAAATTGCCTGCGGTTGAAGACCCGTGTGAGCGGATCAATCAGGGTTTCCTCTTTGAGGCCATCGGTGAGTTTCAGGTACATCAGGTGCCGGTGGATGATGCGACCCGCCGCCATGAAGCCCAGCACATTGGTGAAATACAGCAGCATCAGAGAAGGGAAGATGCCGAAATCCCAGCTTCTCAGTTTGAACATGTACACCAGCAGGCCACTGAAGATCAGCACTGGGGCGTACAAATAAGACTGGAAAGGCACCTCTTCCGATTCCACGGTGGCGTAATACCGGTAGACCGAAGCGATGGTGTAGCAGATCAGGATGGAAACGTCTTCGCTGGTGAAGTTGTGCCAGAATTGCCCCCGGGCCAGAAACACCAGCAGGATGGAAAAAAGCCCATACCACATCCCGTATTTGAGGGTGATCAGGGCCAGGGGCAAAGCCCGCAAATCCAGCAGGGTGCCGTTGCTGAAAGACACCCCCTGGGTCATCAGAAACAGGGAGGTGGCAGAGGCCATGGCAGACCTGAACAGGATCACCTTGCGGGCCGTTTCCATCCTCCAGGTGGTGTAAGTGAGGCTCAGGAGGTAGGTGGCAGTGATCACAATGCACAGGTTGAGGGCAAGACCTTCCACCAGTTGAATCATGCCTCAAGGATACGACCAGACCACTCACCGAGATATGACAGCCGCCACCGTCAAACTTTGTTGCCTTCTGGCTCCCATTTCAGGGATGCCACCAGGCCTTAAAGCCGGGGTAATAGGTGCCCACGATGGCCTGAAACAGAAAGTAATCCACAATCAGATGCACCACCAGCACGTAAATCAGGGCACGGCTGCGCTGAAACATGATGCCCTGGGTGAGCGCCAGAAACAGCACAAAAAAAGGCCCCACCCCCCTGAAGGCCATGTCAAAGAGCACCGACACGTACACCACGCTCTGCCCCCAGTTGGCCTTCCAGAAGGGAAAGAGGGACCTGAGCACGGCAAAGCAGGTGTTCACAAAAAACAGTTCATCCCAGATGCCCACCATGTTGATGCCCACAAAGAGCCTCAGCAAGGATTCGCTGTCTGGTTGCGGGGACAGCGTCCAGTTGAAAGGCACTTCCGGGCTGAGGGCAAAGTACAGTTTGAAGGCAAAATAGGCCAGAGGCGCAGAAAGCAGGGTGTAAATGAATTCCAGTTTGCTGAATTTCTCGGGCAGTAAACGGAAACTGAACACCTCCGGGTCGGTTTTGCGCAGCAGCAGGGGAGGGAGCGCAACCACGGCCAGAAACGGTAAACCCAGTGTAAGAAATTTGACATTGGAGGTCTCTGTGCTGATGGGGGCCAGGGCCAGAAGCAGAATGCACCCCAGCAACACCAGCATTCGGCGCTGAAGGGCAGGTTCCCGGGTCAGCAGGGTGAGCGTCACAGAGGCCACCCAGGCCAGCCCACCCCACAACCAGACTTCAAAGGGGATGAGCAGCACAGTGGAAAGACAGAACAAAACCAGCACCCAGAGTTGCATCTCCAGCAGTGTAATGGTTTTTGAGAAAATGGGGGATGAAATTGCTGATCCGTTCAAGCAATAAAGCATAAGGCTCTGTCAGGCCTTCTGCTTTATTGCCGGGATGGCCTGGTTGACATTGAGGCGCTTTGGGCATGGTTGCTGCCCTCGGCCTTTGCGCTTCAGTATCTCGCCCGCACCCGTGCCAGATGGTACCTGAAACGCAAGCTGTAAATCATGCCTGCAGCCAGCAGGGCCATGCTCAGGCTGCACACCACACTCAGCATGAGGTCATGGGAGGTGAAAATCAGGGCCAGCATGGTCAGGGCACCCGTGTAAATCGCCCTGTGCATGCGCCTGAAAAAGCTGATGCGGGTGCGACGGGCAATTTCTTGCAATTGGGAAGGATGAAGGGTGTTCAACATGATGGACTCCTTAGAAAGACAACACACATCCATGACCTGAAGGCTGCTCCTGGCAGGTCTTGATGCTGTCCTGTATGGATTCAAAGTAAAGAAAAGTTGTTAAAGAGTTGTTAACTTGCCAGAGATCCCCTGGAGACCTCAGGCTGTGGTCGTTTTGATGTTCTGGCAGGCCCTATGGCTTATTTTCTTGAACGTCCTGCCCCCTGCATGTAAAATGGCCTTATGAACAGCATGCTGCTACTACGACAGGGGAGACGACGTTAGAACGGTGTAACGCGCGTTTCCCCCAGTCTGCATGACTGGGGTGTTTTTTTGCCTGCACAAAGGAGTTTAAGGCCATGCCAAGAAGTGAAAAATACAATCCGCACTCCATCGAACCCCGCTGGCGCAAAAGCTGGGAGGAGAGCGACCTCTACACCTTCAAACATCAGGAAGGCAAAGAGAACCACTACGCCCTGACCATGTTCCCCTACCCCTCTGGAAACCTGCACATTGGCCACTGGTACGCTTTTGCGGTGCCCGATGCCCGTGCCCGCTTCATGCGCATGAAGGGGTACAACGTGCTGTTCCCCATGGGCTTTGATGCGTTCGGTCTGCCTGCAGAGAACGCGGCCATCAAACGCAACATTGATCCTGCCAAATGGACCTACTCCAACATCGAGTACATGACCGGGCAGTTCAAGCGCATGGGCACCATGATCGACTGGAGCAAGCAATTTGCCACCTGCGATCCCGAGTACTACAAATGGAACCAGTGGTTCTTCATACAGTTCTACAAGCAGGGTCTGGTTTACAAGAAGAACGGTTTCGTGAACTGGTGCCCGAGTTGCAACACCGTGCTGGCCAACGAGCAGGTTGTGGATGGCAAGTGCGAGCGTTGCGGCACCGTGGTGGTGCAGAAGAAACTTGAGCAGTGGTTCTTCAAGATCACCGAATACGCCGACGAACTCCTCGATTTCGGCACCACAGACATGCCCGAACGGGTGCGCCTGATGCAGCACAACTGGATCGGGAAGTCCGTGGGTGCAGAGATTGACTTTGCCACCGATGCGGGCACCGTGACGGTGTTTTCCACCCGTCCTGACACCCTCATGGGTGCAACCTTCCTGGTGCTCGCTCCAGAGCATGCTTTTGTCAAAACCCTCACCACCCCGGAGCAGCAAGAAGCCGTGCAGAACTACATCGACACGGCCTCCAAGATGAGTGAGATTGACCGCCAGGCAGAAGGCCGCGAGAAAACCGGGGTCTGGACGGGCGCTTACGCCACCCATCCTGTCACGGGAGAGAAACTCCCCATCTGGATTGCCGATTACGTGCTGGTCACCTACGGCACCGGAAGCATCATGGCTGTGCCGGCCCACGATTCCCGCGACTTTGACTTTGCCCGCCAGTTTGACCTCCCTGTCAAGGAAGTGATCCGGGGCGAAACCCCCATGCCTGCAGACGCCACCGAGCCTTACTCTGACGAGGGTGCCATTGTGAATTCCGGCATCCTGGATGGCATGCAGGGTGGAAAAGAATTCATTGGTGCAGTGATCGAAAAACTCGCAGATTACGGTGTGCGGGCCAGGACCACCTACCGCCTGCGCGACTGGCTGATTTCCCGCCAGCGTTACTGGGGCACCCCCATCCCCATGGTCTACTGCGAGAAGTGCGGCATCCAGCCTGTGTCCGAATCTGAACTTCCCGTCAAACTCCCCGAGGATGTGCGCTTCCAGCCCACCGGTCAGAGCCCCCTCACCCTCATGGAGGACTGGAAAACCACCACCTGCCCCTGCTGTGGTGGGGTCGCCACCCGTGAAACCGACACCATGGACACCTTCGTGGATTCCAGCTGGTACATGTACCGCTACCTGAGCCACGATGTGCACGACGCTCCTTTCAGGCCTGAATTTGCCAACTTCACCCCGGACGTGTACACCGGAGGGATCGAGCACGCCATCCTGCATTTGCTCTACAGCCGTTTCTGGACCAAGGCGATGCGCGACCTGGGCCTCACAGAGGTCAGTGAACCCTTCAAGGTGCTGCGCAACCAGGGCATCATCCTCGGCGAAGACAACGAGAAAATGAGCAAGAGCAGAGGAAACGTCATCGATCCAGACGACCTCGTGGCCGAGTATGGAGCAGACACCGTGCGGGCCTTCCTGATGTTCCTTGCCCCCTGGGAAGCTGGTGGACCCTGGTCCTCCAAGGGCATTCAGGGACCCCACAAGTGGCTGAACCGCATCTGGAGCCTCTACTTTGATGCTGCAGAAGGCCCCGAAGAAGCCGTCACGGAAGCCGAACTCCGCTTTGCCGTGCATGCTGCCCTCAAGCGCGTTACAGATGACCTCGAACGCTTCAGCTTCAACACCTGCATTGCCGCCATGATGGAACTCACCAACACCCTGGTGAAGGCCAAGCGCAGCCCGGTTTCCCAGACACAAGCCTGGACGGAAGCGCTGGACATCTTCAACCGCATGCTGGCCCCCTTCGTGCCCTACATCGCAGAGGAAATCTGGTCTGAAACCGGACACAGCGACTCCGTGCACGTGCAAAGCTGGCCCCAGTACGATGCAAACGCCCTGGTCAAAGACGAAATCGAAGTGGTGGTGCAGGTCAACGGCAAACTCAGGGGCAAGGCCCTGATCCGCAATGGGGCCTCACAGGAAGAGGTCTTCATGGCCGCCAAATCCATCGAGAACGTGCAGAAATTCATTGAAGGCAAACCGCTGGTCAAAGAAATCTACGTTCCCGGCAGACTGGTGAACATTGTGGTGAAAGGGTAAGACCCCCTCCTCGCTGCGCTTTCCTCCCCCTGACGAGGGGGAGGTTTTTGTTTTTCCTCTCCTCCCAGGAGAGGGAGCGCAGCGCGGTGAGGTCAACCACCTGCCAGGAGAGGGAGCGCAGCGGGGTGAGGGTCACTCTGGTTCTACTGCCACCGTCCAGGACCGTGCCCCGCATTCACAGGTGTCCAGCGCAGCATCTTTGTCTTTTTTGCTGAGGTTGCCGCATTCCCAGCAGGCGTAAGTGCCTGTTTGCGGTGCAGTGTCTTCAAAGCACTGGAAATCGGGGTCTTCTCTGGGGATCAAGAGCAGGCCCGGACGGACTTTCTTGCGGGGAAAACGGATCACGCTCAGGCTCCCTGAAGGCTCCAGGTAAGCCCGGTGCACCTCTCCCAGGTGGCTGATGTCATCGTCCCGCAGCCAGGAGTACAGCTCATTCTGGGACAGGCGCTCCCGGTGCATGGCTTCAAGTTCCAGCCTGCCGTCACAGATCATCCGTCTGGGGGAGCTTTCCAGCACCCGTTCAATTTTGCTGTTCTTTTCGGTGATCACGGCAAAAATGTACTGGATGACCGACACCACCGTGATCACCACCATGCCGTGCAGCAGGGGAACGTCCGGGTAGAACATCACATCCCCCACAGCAGACCCCAGGGCAATGATCAGGGCAAATTCAAAAAAAGTCAGTTGCCTGACCCCACGTTTTCCCAGCAAGCGGATCAAGAGCAGGGTGTAGAGGTACATCACGGTTGTCCTGAAGACGATTTCCAGAAAAAACATCGGGGGAAGGTCTTTGCCCAGAAAGATGTTTTTCAAATCAAAGGCATACGGTTCCATACCTGCAGTTTAAAGGGCCTGTGGTTTTCGGCCATCTTTCCCCTTACACTCTGGTCATGACCCCTGGCTGAATCCTGCATGCCTTCCAGAACTCTGAAGATGACGAGGTTTTCAGCGCAGCAGGAGGCCTTTCCATCAAAACCATTTCCTGAGCATCCCTGTGCAGGGAGAAAATGGCTTCACCAGAGCCTTCTGCCCAAAGCCTTTTGCCTTCTGCTTCCCTGATATACTGCTGCAACATGCAAGAAAATTCATGCTCTGGTGAAAGACGATGACCGATTATTTCGCTCAGGTGTGGGCTGGACTGAAAGCCACTTCCATGCTGGAACTGTCTGCCAACATCAGTTACCTGATCTCGGTTTGGCTGGCCAACCGCAACAGCGTGCACACCTGGTGGACAGGGATCATCGGGGTGGTGCTGTTTGGCCTTTTGTTTTTTCAGGGCCAGTTGTATGCAGATGTGACCCTGCAGCTGTTTTACATTGTCACCAGCATTTATGGCTGGTGGGTGTGGGCCAGAGGAGGCAAAGACCATCAGGAACTTCCCATCACCAGGGTCAGTGCCCTGCAACTGCTGACCTGCTTTGGGCTGGGGGTTCTGGTGACCCTGGGATATGGGTGGTTGTTGCACCGGTTCACCAATGCCAGTTATCCCTTCATTGATTCCATCGTGATGGCTGGCAGTGTGATTGCCCAGCTGATGCTGATGAACCGCAAGCTGGAAAACTGGCTGTTCTGGATCATTGTGGACATCGTGGCCGTGCCGCTTTACGCCACCAAAGGCTGGTATTTCACCTCCGGGGTGTACATTTTGTTCCTGCTCAATGCCATCTGGGGGCAATACACCTGGTGGCAACTGTACCGAAACCAGAGCAAGCGTGAAGCCCTATAAAAACAGCCTGATTGTGGGCAAATTTGCCCCTTTGCACAAAGGCCACCAGCTTCTGATCGACACAGCCCTGGCCCAGAGCGAGCAGGTCTACATCTTTGCCTACTCAAATCCGGAAATTCTGGGGTGTGAACCTGAAAAATGCCACCGCTGGCTGACCACCCTCTACCCACAATGCAAGGTGTTTGTCATCACCCCGGAATTCCTGAGGTTTCATTTCTCCCACCTGGGTCGCTTTGAATTGCCCCTCAATGCAGAGGAGGCTGGGGTGCACCGCCGTTTCTGCGCGTTTCTGTGGGAGCATCTGGCACAAAAGCCGCTGGACGCTGTGTTCACCAGTGAGGACTACGGAGAAGGGTTTGTTGAGGAACTGAACCGCTATTTTGCACTGCATCAACCTCAACCCGAGGTCAAACATGTGCTGGTGGATTTGCAACGCTTGCAGGTGCCGATTTCTGGAACCCAGGTGCGGGCAGATCCCCATGCCCACCGGGATTTTCTGGCTCCGGAAGTGTACCGTGATTTTGTGCAGCGGGTGTGTTTTCTGGGAGGAGAATCCACCGGAAAGAGCACACTTTCCAGCCGCATGGCAGCAGAACTGCATACCCTGGTTGTGCCTGAATATGGTCGCACCCTCTGGGAGGAGCAGCAGGGACACCTGGGTTTCGAGGACATGCTGAAAATTGCCAAATTTCATGTGCAGCAGGAAGAAAAGCGGGCAGGTCAGGCCAACAGGTTTCTTTTTTCGGACACCTCACCGCTGACCACCTGGATGTACAGCCACTTTTATTTTGGTCAGGCAGATCCAGAACTCTCTGCCCTGAGGCACCGCCCATATGACTTCACTTTTTTGTGTGCCCCTGATTTTCCTTTTGTGCAGGATGGAACCCGCGCTGGTGAAGCGTTCAGATGGAAGCAGCACCACTGGTATATGGAACTGCTTCAACAACTTGCTATCCCTTACACCCTTTTAACAGGTACATTAGAGGAAAGAATTCAGAAAGTGGTGGAGGTGCTTGTTTGAGTCAGTACGGTGAAATTGCCATTCTCGCTGTGGAACTGTTTCCGGATTTGCAGGATGCCGGGGACGCCTGGCAAATGGCCACCGAGGCTGTGGGTGCCGGGTCTGCCCCGCAGCACCTGATCGCCCAGGATGCCTTTCTGATGTTGTGTGATGCCGGGCGGGTGCTGGGCATTCCTGCCAGTGTTTCTGCCGTTCAAGACAGTCGGATCCTGCTTGCTTTGCAGCTCTTGCAACACCAGCCAGAAATTCCTGCCAGGGACAGCATCAAAGCCCGACTGACGGCACAACTGGAACAGCCAGAGCAGGATGTGTTGCTGGCCCTCTGGGATGTGGGTCTGCTGGAAGGGCAGTTTGCTGCAGACAGTTCCCAGTGAGGGTTTCACAAGCCTTGAAAAGCCACCAAACCAGAAGCCCTTCAGAACTGCTGAAGGGCTTCTGGTTGCTTCTGTTCAGGCTTTGCGGGTTTCCAGGGCCATTCTGACGGCCAGTGCGCCCAGAACGGTGCCCATCAGGTAACGCTGGAAGGTGGCCCATCGGGGGTGTTTTCCCAGAAAAGCGGCAATGCTGCTGGCCAGCAGCACAATGGTGGTGTTGACGGTCAGGCTCACCAGAATCTGGGTGCACCCCAGGATCAGGCCCTGCTCCAGCACATGGCCTCTGTTCACATCAATGAACTGGGGCAGCAAGGACAGGTACAGCACAGCAATTTTGGGGTTCAGCAGGTTGGTCAGGAGGCCCATCAGGAAAAGTTTGCCTGGAGCATCCTCTGGAAGGTCTTTCACCTGAAAAGGAGATCGGCCTCCGGGTTTCAGGGTGTTCCAGGCCAGATATCCCAGGTACAGCGCTCCAGCAAACCGCAGGGTGTCATAGGCAAAAGGCACTGCCATCACCACGGCGGTCAGACCAAAGGCAGCCAGCAGCAGGTAAACCACAAAGCCCAGCACCACACCCGCCAGAGAGTACATCCCGGCTTTGCGGCCCTGGCAGATGGACCGGGACACCAGATACATCATGTTGGGACCGGGGGTGAGGACCATGCCCAGTGCAATCAGGGCAAAGGCAATCAGAGACGCACTGGGCAACATGGTTTCCTCCTTGTGGGTTTGGGTTTAGAGTCGGGTGATTTTGTGGTCTTCCACGTGATACAGCAGGGGAATCACGGGGAGACCCAGACGCTCGGCCAGACGTTTGGCTTCTCTGCGGGTGTACTCGGGAGCGTCCAGAATGGCCAGAGAAGCAATCTGGCTGCGGTAATCCCGTTTGACGTCGGTGCTGGCAGGCAGCTGCTCCACCACGTAAGGGTTGGGGTGCTGCATGGCGCAGTCGGTGTGCCCGATGATGGCCACAGCGTGAATGCCTGTGCGGGCCACACTGAAGGCCAGGTAAGGTTCAATGGGCAGGGTGTTGGCCCCACCGGTGCGCAGCACAAAAGCAAAATTCTTGGGAAGCCGCAAGTTTATGCGGTAGTCCATGCAAGTGACAATGGCCAGCTGGGGACCTTCAAATCCAGGACCATCGGATTTTTCATTGTGGCTGCTGAGCAGAATGTTGATGGCCTGTTCGGCTTCCTGGTTGTATTCGGGATGTTCGATCACAGGGTTACCTCGCATATTCAGGGATTAATTATGCACGAAGATCAGTCGGGCCACCACCAGAAGTACAATCAACAGGTAGATCACCTTCACAAAGGTGCTTCCCTTCAGAATGGCCAGTCGGGCGCCCAGAGTGGAGCCTAGCGCATTGGCGACCCCCATGGCAAGGCCAATTGCCCAGACCATCTGCCCACTGATCAGGAAGGTGATGAATGCCCCTAGATTGGTGATGAAGTTGATGAAACGGGCATTTCCGCTGCCCACCACAAAATCGAACTTCAGAAAACGCACGAACAGAAACATCAGGAAAGTCCCGGTGCCTGGTCCAAAAAACCCATCGTACATGCCAATCAACAGGGCACCCAGACCGCCCACCAGCAGTGTACGACGGTTCAGGCCCTCGTAATTGTTTTCCAGACCCATTTTCTTGTTGGCCACCACCAGAATGCCCACCACCACAATCAGTCCTGCGATGATCAACCTGAAGGCCTCCTGGTTCTTGAAACCCAGCACCAGTTGTGCTCCCAGGGCACTGCCCACCAGGGCAACCAGGGCCAGACGCCACACCAGGTTCAGTTCGATCTTGCCTTTCCTGAGGTACTGGTAGGTGGAACTGGCACTGCCAAAGATCGCCAGCAGTTTGTTGGTGGCCACCACCTGCCCCGGACTCAGGCCCATAAACAGCAAAGTGGGCAGGGTGATCACCCCTCCACCTCCAGCAATGGCATCAATCAGGCCGGCCAGAAAAGACAGCGGAATTCCGTAAGAGAGCACATGGGCGAGGTCAAGGTCAGGCACGCGGGTATCCTAACATGTTGGGGCTTACTGCCGAGGGCCAAGGGCCGAGTGCCGAGTACAGAACATCTGGATTCACGTGGCAGGGTCAAGAAGGCAGAAGGCGAACAGAGAGACATGCCTGATTCAGCAAGAGAAATGTTAAACAAGGGTGTAGGGGCGAGCGGGCTGAGGGACCAATTTGCGGTCCCTCGTACAGCACAAGACGGCATGCCTCGCCCTTTATATGGCTTCTGCCTTCTGCTCTCATTCACTTCAAAAACGGCATCAATTTCGGTTCAAACCGCAGCACGTAAATGCTGGAATAGATTTTGAGGGTGTTTTTTTGCAGCATCAGCAGACTTCCATCCAGCATGCCTCCAGAGATTTGCAGCACTGGAGTGGTCTGGTAAATCCCTTTGCGGGTGGTCTTCGGGGCCAGTTCCTTCAGGGTTCCAGAGTAGCCTTTCAGCAGCAGAAAGTAGGTCTGGTTGCGGGCTTCCGGGTCATAGCTGAGTTCTGCGTACTGGCTTTTCAGCTCAGAGAGGCCTTTTGCCCAGACCACCACTTTGCGTTTGTCCGGGGCTTTGATTCGGGAGGTGAGTTTGGAGTCATAGATGCCTGCTGTGGTCTGACTGGCCACCACATCCAGTCCTGCTGCCACAGCTACAGAAGAAAGCAGGAGCACAGCGACAAGGAGGCGTTTCATGACCGCCATTGTACTGTGCTCCTGCATGAGGTTTGCGGGTCTGTTGTCCCACTGGTGGATCTCAGTTCAGAGAAAGGGGTTTGATGTTCAGCACAATGCCACTGGGGTCGGTGGTGGTGCCAGCAGGCAGGGCATCTGTGAACAGCCCATAGGACCTCAGGCCCAGGCTTTCCGGGTGGGCAGCAACCCCCTGACCGGCCCAGCTGTTGACGGCCACATGGTGGTGATAATGGTCGTAACTCACGAACTGGGCACCTGGGTAATCTACGATGTGCTCCATCTTCAGGCTGTCCAGGTAGAAGCGGGCCGCTTCTGGAACATTGGAGGCATGCAGATGGATGTGCCCCATGATGGTTCCAGCAGGCAATCCTGTGAAGGGTTCAGAATGGGCCGCCCTGAGCACGCCTTCCACATCCATGCGGGCGGTGGTCATCTCGATCTGACCGTTCTGGCCCCAGTCCTGTTCTGGACGGTCCCGGTAGATTTCGATGCCGTTGCCTTCCGGATCTGCCATGTACAGGGCTTCTGAAACATGGTGGTCTGAGGCCCCCTGCACGGGAATCTTTTTCTCAGCAATGTGCTGGATGAATTGTCCCAGGTCTGCCCTGGAGGGCAGCAGCACAGCAAAGTGGTACAGCCCTGCGCCCCTGACCCTCTGGGCGTCTGGGGTGTGGTGCAGGGTGACCAGGGGGAGGTCAGGTGCTCCCAGGGTCACGGTGTTGTCTTTTTCATCCAGTTGCTGCATGCCCAGCACGTTCTGGTAGAACGCCAGTTGCTTGCTCAGGTCTTTCACGTTCAGGTGCACGGTGCCGATGCGTCTCATGAGACCATTGTACCTTAATAGCTATATAAAATCTACTACTATAAAAAATATATTAACTATCAAAAGGGTCAGCATTCAGCCTGGATTTGTTTTGTGGGTTTAAGATGCTTTATCGCTGCCTGATCGTCCTTGCCACCTGCCCCAGGCTGCAGGAGGAAACTTATGACCGATTCATCTGCAGATGCAAGCATGCAATTCAAAAACCGCACCCGTGAAGGCTGGAACAAAGCCGCAGCAGGATGGGACCAGCAGACTCCCCAGATTCACCAGTGGCTGCTGGACATCACCGAAGCCATGATGGATGCATCTGGAATCAAAGAAGGTGCTCAAGTGCTGGATGTGGCTGCTGGAGCAGGAGACCAGACCCTGATGCTGGCCAGACGGGTGGGAGCACAGGGACACGTGCTGGCCACAGACCTCTCGGCAGACATTTTGCAACTTGCCCTCAGAAATGCACAGCAGGCGGGTTTGCCCCAGGTGGAGGTTCAGGTGGCAGATGCTGAACAGCTGGAGTTTCCTGCTGGAAGTTTTGACGCTGCTGTTTCCCGTCTGGGCGTGATGTTCTGCCCCCATCCGCTGCTGGCTCTGCAAGGCATGCACAGGGTGCTCAAGCCCGGAGGCAAAGCTGCAGTGGTGGTGTTCTCTGAACCCCGTGCCAATCCCGCCATGGGCATCCTGATGTCCACAGCTGTGAAACATGCAGGGCTTCCTCCCAGAGACCCTTATCAGCCCGGAGGACTGATGAGTCTGGGCAAACCAGGACTGCTGGCATCCCTGTTTGCAGAGGCAGGCTTCAAGGACGTGAGGGTCCAGAAAATCCCTGCGCCATTTCGGTTGCCTACCACGCAGGATTACATGGAATTTGCTCAGACGGCGGCCTCTCCCATCATGCAACTGGTGTCCACGCTGGACCCCCAGACCCAGCAGAAAGCCTGGGTAGACATGGCAGCACAACTGGAGGTCTTTCAGACGCCAGACGGCTGGGAAGGCCCCAATGAACTGTTGCTGGCTTCTGGAACGCACTGATGGCTTAGTGTGGCTACGCCACAAGCCCCATGCCAGAACAATTGCCCTTTCTTAAAATGGAACCATCATGTAAGACCTTTCTGCCACCACCAGGACCCGCGTTGCCCTTGAAAAAGGGTCAGGCCCTTGTTTCGTGTTGCAGGAGGATGTCATGCAGTACACCAAATACCCCAGAACCCCCCACCTTCCCTGGTCCCAGAAAGCAGATGCAGACGATGTGATCTTGCCAGACACCCGCATCTGGGCAGGCATGGAAGTGGTCATCACTGAGAAACTCGACGGCGAGAACACCAGCCTTTACCGCAATTATTTGCATGCCAGAAGCGTCGACAACCGCTACCACCCCTCCAGAGACTGGATCAAGCGTTACCATGGCCAGATCAAACACCTGATTCCCCAGGGGTACCGCCTGTGTGGCGAGAACATGTACGCACAGCACTCCATCGTGTATCAGGACCTGGAATCCTACTTTTACCTGTTTTCGGTGTGGGATGAGCAGAACCGGTCCCTGACCTGGGATGAGACCCTGCAGTGGGCTGCATTGCTTGCTGCCCCCACCCCCAGAGAACTGTACCGGGGCCTGTGGGATGAGCGCCTGGTGCAAGGCCTGCAGATTGACACCGCCACCACCGAAGGGTATGTGGTGCGTCCCGTTCAGGGTTTTTCCTACGCAGAATTTGGAAGTCTGGTGGGAAAATGGGTCAGGACCAACCACGTGCAAACCAGTGAACACTGGATGCATCAGGCCGTCGTTCCCAATGGATTGAGGAAAACCCCATGAACACCAACCTGAACACCAATTTGAACACCATTTATGCAAAACAGGTCCAGCGCTGTGTGGAACAGCTGCAGGCTGGAAAGGAGGTGCCTTATTCAGCCTGGAAAGCCGCCCTGAGCCCGTTTCTGGACTGGATGGCGCAACTGGACATCACCCCCCAGGACCGGGAGTGGCATGCAGAAGGCACCGTAGAGGTGCACACCTCCATGGTGCTGCAGCAGATGTACCAGATTCTGGACCAGCAGGACTTCACCTCCCAGGAGCGTCTGGTGCTGGTGCTGTCCGCTGTGCTTCATGACCTTGGCAAGGCAAAAGCCACCCGTTTTCGGGGTGGTCGCATTGTGTCACCCGGGCATGCGGTGATGGGTCGGGACCACATTGCCCTGAGGCTCAGGTCTGCTGGATTTTCAGGTGCATTGATTCGGCAGGTGCTCGGACTGGTCGGGCACCACCATGACCCCAAACACCTGATGGTCCAGGATGCACCCGAAAGGGCTTTTCGCAGGCTGGCACGGATTGCAGACGTGCAGTTGCTGTACTGGCTGGAGCAGGCCGATTTGAGGGGCAGAATTGCCCCTGACCTGCAAGAACAAATGGAATGGCTGGACCTTTTCAAGATGCAGTGCGAAGAACACAACATCTGGGAACAGGATCCCTATCAGGATTGGCTGCAACCTTTGCAGGATTTTGAGCCTTACATCCAGCAGAGTGCTGTTCTGGATTACGAGGAAGGACACATTTTTTCCCCGGAGGAAGCCATCTCCCGTTCTTTCCGGTGGCGCAACCGGCCTTCTGAACTGCTGATTTTGTGTGGTCTGAGCGGTTCAGGCAAAAGCACCTGGGTGAAAGAACACTGCCCGGATGCTGTGGTGGTCAGCATGGACGACCTGCGTGAGGACCTCTCTGGCGACAGGGGAGACCAGAGCGTCAATGGTCAGGTCTGGCAACAGGCCCGTGAAGACCTCAAAAAAGCCCTGCGGTCCGGGCAGCAGGTGGTCTGGGATGCCACCTGCATCCGCAAGCTTTCCCGTGAGCGCCTCATCAACCTGGGGGTGGACTACCACGCCTGGGTGAAACTGGTGGTCTTTCACACCTCGCCAGAAACCGCCCTCAGGCAGAACACCATGCGTGAACATGCTGTGCCTGCAGGCGTGATTGCTGCTCAGGTGGAGGGCTTTCAGTTTCCAGAGGTGACAGAAGCCCATGAGGTGTGTTTTGTCTGACCTGCAGGTCAGGCCTTCACTGGACCCGCTCCAGACCCCAGCCCACCACTGAAAGGTGCTGGGAGAAGTGGGCAAGTTCCGCTTTCAGCAATTGAATGCCCAGCAATGCTCCCAGGGAATTCTGCACCTCCCGGACCTGCACGGCCTGCAGGGGCCAGGGTTGGTGGTGGATGTCGCAGCGGTAAAGGTGCCCTCTTGAATCTGCACTGTACAGGCAGTAACGTTCGGTGAGCCAGTGGTCCAGTGAGCCTCTGGCCACCGGAGGCAGCGGAAAGAGGGGCCGATAATGGGCCTCGAAGCTTCCAGGTGTGGCTCCTTTGTGGGTTCTGTGGCTGAGGTAACGGGTGGAGCCCTTCTGAATTTCCCAGCGCATCCGGGCATCAAAATAGGGCAGATGAAACCCCATCCGTGCTCCCCGCACCGCCAGAGGACTCTGGGCATCCAGGCTGAAGAAAAACACCCCTGGCCTGTTCTTTGCTGTCACATAGGTTCTCAGGTTGAGCTCCAGAAAATGTGAGGCTGTTGGAATGGGAAACAGCCCTCTGGGATGGGTGTTCTGCATCTTGAAAGGCACCACACTCAACCAGGCAAAACCGTTGTATGTTTCCAGGGTCAGGCCTGCAGGAATGTGGGGCAGCAGCACGTCTGGATGCACCGGGTAATGCAGAAACAGCAGGTTTCCCCACTCCATGTAGAGCAGCCACGGACGGTTCGGAAGGGGCCAGGGGCGGTGGGCAGTGTCGTTTAAGAAGTCCATCGAACCTCCTGTGTTTTGTTGAAGTGGCTCAGTTCAAAAAACGGGATTTCCATTCGGGTCTGGGCAGCATGCACTGGTCCTGTTTGCCAAACCAGCGGTAACGGTTGCGGGCAATCCAGTCGTAAACAGCGTCCCGGATGGGTCTGGGGACAATGCGAAACATGCCCAGCAGGGCGTAAGGCCATTTCAGGTGTGCTGCAATGTGCAGGGCTGCATCGCTCTGGGCGTACACCCTGCCCTGATCAATCAGGATGATCGAATCGGGCAGATTGGCACCCTCCCAGTGCTGTTGCAACAGTTTCTGGGCCACCTCGCTTTGCAAAGAGGTGAAGTGCAGCTTTCTGGACCGATCATTGAGTAGAATGAATTGAACCGAACTGTTGCATAAATTGCATGCTCCGTCAAACAGCACCACCGGCTCAGCAGGATCCATAGCCCACTATACCCAGGTTGGGCCAGCAAAAAAGTGCCCCCCATCAGGAGGGCAGGAGGTTGGTGTTACAGCGTGCAGGTTTGATGTGCATGCTTCCTGGTGAAGAAGCTTCTACAGGGCAGCTGCCTGCTGTTCTTTTTTGAATACAAAATATTAACATTTCTCAAAAAATAGGTTAATATGTTACTTAAGAAGGAGTGAAGTATGCAAGAAAATAACAAGCTTGACACGGTGGACCTTAAAATCTTACAAGCTCTGACTGAGAATGCTCGCATGACTTTCACTGACCTCTCCAAACGCATTGGGCTTTCCCTGCCCGCCACCATTGAACGGGTGCGCAGGCTGGAAGACTCCAATTGCATTGAGGGTTACTCCGTCAAAATCAACCCCAAGTTTCTGGGCCTCAATTTGCAAGCGCTGATCCGCTTCCGTTCCAACAACGAACGCTGGCAGAAAGTCACCGAAATCCTCAAAGACTACCCGGAAGTCATGGAATGCATGGTGGTGACAGGATCAGACAGCCACATGATCAAGGTTGCGGTGTCTAGTGCAGAGCACCTGGAAAAACTGCTTTCTGCTCTAAGCATGTATGGCATGGTCAACACCAGCATGATCCTCTCGACGCCCATCGAAAGGCCTGTGCTGGCTGTGGCACCCAAAAAAGCCTGAAGCATCCGTTCGGGGGTTCACCAGATGCCAGCTCTTTTGAGAGCTGGCATCCCTGCTTTGAAATAAGGCAGTAGATCACCTGCAGCCACAAAAAACACCCCGAGATTTCTCGGGGTGTTTGATAAGCGGTAAAAATTAACGCTTGGAGAACTGGGGAGCGCGGCGGGCCTTTTTGAGACCGGCTTTCTTGCGCTCGACTTCACGGGCGTCACGGGTCAGCAAGCCTTTGGGCTTGAGTGCGCCACGGAAGTCAGGGTTGGCCTGCACCAGAGCGCGGGCGATGCCCAGTTTGATGGCATCGGCCTGACCGCTGGGGCCACCACCGGAAACGGTGATGTAGGCATCGTAACGGCCCAGGGTGCCGGTTTCACGGAAGCCTTGCAGGGCGTAGATGGCCTTCACCAGACCACGGAAGTATTGCTGAAAGTCTTTGTCGTTGACCACGATTTTGCCTTCGCCAGGGCGCAGGAAAACACGGGCGACAGAAGCCTTACGACGACCAGTACCGTAGAACTGTTCCATTATTTGATCTCCAGTTTTTCAGGTTGCTGGGCAGCGTGGGGGTGCTCAGCGCCAGCATAGACTTTCAGACGGGTGTGAATGCGGCGGCCCAGGCGACCCTTGGGCAGCATGCCGAACACAGCATGCTCAATCACGCGCTCGGGGTGTTTGGCCAGAGCCACACGAGCGGTTTCCGTTTTCAGACCACCCTGGTAACCGGTGTAACGGGTGTAGACTTTCTTGTCCAATTTTGCGCCGGTCAGGTTCACCTTGCCAGCGTTGATCACAACGACAAAGTCACCGCACAGCTCGTTGGGGGTGAAAGTGGGCTTGTTTTTACCACGAAGGATGCTGGCCACTTGAGTGGCGAGACGGCCGAGGGTTTTGCCTTCGGCGTCAATCAGGACCCATTTTGCATCATGGTTTTCAGGCACGTAGGTTTTGAACATCGCTCAACTCCAAAGAAGGGGTTTAGCGTTTTGGCTCTTGACTTCTTGCTTCGGGGAAAGCTCTGTCATTCGCCCCGGTGCCATAATCCGGGAGTTTTGATGCTACCACACACAAAACACTAGCGAGAAGTTTACCACACCCTGCAGACTTCATTCAAGCTTGTACAGCGCAGACTGAGCGCATTTCTGTCAGGGTTTCATCTGGGGGCCGGAGTGCGCTGCATCAGAAAGAGCAGATGAACCAGCCCCCGGATCATTTTGTACCTGAAAGGCTGAGCCCTTTTTCTGGGTGCAGGAGGGATCTGGGCTTTCAAGTCTTCAGGGGTCAGGAGGTCCAGATGGGTTTCTCCACTTTTCAGCATCTCGATGGCTTTTGGGACCATCAGACGGTGTCCCTCATCCAGTTCTGGGAGTGCATCCAGGGGCCAGAACTTCACATCCAGGGTTTCCATGGTGGTCTGGAGTTCTCCGCCCTGAATGTCCAGGTGGGTGACCATCTGGTAAAAGTGCATCAGGCTCCGTCCTCTCCAGATTTTTGCATCGAAAACGCCCAGCAGACGAACCGGGGTTGCCCTCAGGCCTGTTTCCTCAAAAAGCTCTCGCACTGCAGCCTCAGAAACAGATTCCCCCACATCAATGTTGCCTCCAGGCAAGGCCCAGAGGCCTGAATCTTTGCGTCGAATCAGCAGAATCTGGTTTTCTTTGACCACCACGGCATCTGCGCCCATCAGGGGGCAAATGTGGGTGGCCTGTTCCAGGTAGGCTTTCACCAGTTGAGGTTTTGGTGCAGGAATTTCGAGCTGGGCCACCTCTGCGCTGAGTTCCATCAGTTTCAGATAACGGTGCTGGTCATAAACATTTCCGGAATACAGCAGGCCTGCGTGGGCCATGCTGCGCAATTCATCGGCAATCAAAGTGGGTGTGCGCATCTCCCTGATTCTAGGGGATCTTGGTAAGAAATCCTTGAATTGCAGCCAGAATTTGCTGCTCAGCCTGATCTCTGGTGACTGTGGGAAGGCCATCGCCCTGTTGTGGCCCGTAGCGACCGAAGAAAGCATGCACAGACCCTTCAACCACGGTTTTCTGGGTGTTGCTGGGAAGCTGTTTCAGGCTTTCATCAATGTCCTGCTGTTTTGCCAGACCGTCATTTTCTGCTGCCAGGGTCAGCACAGGGATGTTCAGGGTGCTCAGGTCATCTCCTTTGGGAGGATAAGCGGCCATCAGGATCAGGCCTGCAATGCCTTCAGGACGACCGGCCAGAAAACTGGAAACCATGGCTCCTCCCAGAGAGTGTCCGCCCAGCAAAACAGGAACATCAGGCTTGAGGCCTGTCAGCAGTTTTGCTGCACGGTTTTTGTCTGTGACGGCCAGATCCAGTGGAAACACCGGAATGATGGTGCGGGTTCCAGAACTGCTCAGGGCCACCCCCAGCCATTCGTAGGCCTGGGGCCTCACCAATCCACCCGGATAAAAAATCAGCATGTTGCGCACGGGACCTGTCGGGGCAATGTCCAGATACCCTCCCAGTTCAGGGTGAAAGCTGGAGGTGTAGGAGGCCTGGGGCACTCCAGCAACAACGGCATCCTGATGAAGCAGCAGGGCAGGGCGTTTGAGGGTGGGCATCAGGAAACCGACCAGCAGACCAAAAAGCAACCAGAAAAGCCAGGAGAAACGGCGCAGGATTTTCATTCTGTACCCAGTTTAGATTTTTATGGATGATCAAGTGTTGTCTGGGATGCACTGTGCAGTTGGGAACCATCTGGAACTTTTGTGGTCATGCTTGCATCTAACACCAGACTGCCTTGAAGGCAAACAGAAGCTTCGGCGTTCTGGCCCTGAAAGATGCATGTTGATGTCCAAGGTGTGCTAAAACTCTTGAGGCCCCTGTGATTCCCTCAATTCAGGTGTTTTGTGTGACAGTGATGTGAGACCTTTTTCAGCAAGGATGGATTGTGACAGCCAGACCCACCCGCCCCAGACCCACCCGCATTCAGGCCATCGACATCTTTCGAGGGCTGTCCATCCTTGAAGTGGTGAGCCACCACGTGCTGGGGTTCAGCATCCGTTTCTCCACAGAAAACTCCCATCTGCATGCTTTCCTGATTTTCCTGAACCGAAGTTTGCACTTTGCAGTGCCTGCTTTTCTGTTCATGACTGCAGTGGTGTTCACCCAGGCTGCCGTGCTCAAACCCTTCAATGTGCGCAGGTTTTACTGGGGACGGGTGAAGAAAAGCCTGATGCCTTATGTGATCTGGACGCTGCTGTATGGCATCTACAAAATTGAGGTGTTTGGAGGAGACCTGCTGGACTGGCAAAAATGGCTGTTCTGGCTGCAGTACGGCAAAGGCTACTATCATCTGTATTTCCTGTTGATTGCCCTGCAGTTCTATGCCCTGTTTCCCCTTTTTGTGCCCATCTGGAAGCGCAAAGAACGGCATTTCTGGCGGGTGGTCCTGATCAGCTTTGCCTTGCAGATCGGGGTGTACCTGCTCAACAAGGAAACCGGGATCATCGACTTCCGTTATCCAGCCACCATGGTGTGGTGGTACATGCCAGCGCTTGCCCTCGGGATGTACTTTGGCAGCCGTTACCGCGAATTTGAGTGGGTGTGGCGCAATTACCGCCTGTACATTTTCATTGGGGCAGCAGCAGGTTACGCTTTTTACCTGCCCCTGGCTTTCAATGCCATGCTGGGCCTCCCGGTGAACAATTACCAGTACAACATCGCCCACTGGATTTTCACCACCAGCTTTGCCCTGATGCTGTTCGGGCTGGCACACAGTTTTGCCAGAGGCCCCGACTGGTTCAAAGGCCCGCTGGGTTTTCTGGGCAAACACAGCCTGCAGATCTACCTGATGCACCCCATCTTGCTGGATGGTTTCAAAAAGCTGGGTTACCCCAGTTCACCTTTCCTGTTCATGCTGACCTTTGTGGTTTATGTGGCCCTGGCTTTGCTGGTGCCCCTGGGCCTTGCTTATGCGATCCGCAACACCAGACTGTCTGTGTGGCTGTTCGGACGATAGGTTTCTGCTGGGCTTTTTTGGCTGAACCATTGGTGCTGAGCATTGGTAACGTCAGCAGGGTTTGCTTTTTGCATTCGTGCTACATTTGAGCTGGTATTTATGATCATCACTGCCCTTGTTGTTGCGGCCCTGAGTTACCTGATCGGAAGCCTTCCCCTCGGGTACTGGCTGATCAAAAGAAACGGCTACCATCCCAGAGAGGTGTCTGCCCACAACCTCGGGATCGAGAATGTCATGCGCCTGCTGGGCCCCGGCCCAGCCCTCCTCAGCGGTGCTGCCGATGTGCTGAAAGCCTTTTTTGCCATTGCGCTGGCCATGCCCACCGGACAGATGGAAATTGCTGTGCTGGCAGGCATCGCGGTTTACCTGGGGCATTTGTTCCCCTTCAAGAAGTTCTTTCCCGACGTGCCTCCCAGAGGACGTGGCAACCTGGTGCTGCTGGGCGTTCTGGCAGGCTGGGATGCCACGCAAGCCCTGCCAGACCTGGTCATTTTCCTGACGGTGGCTGTTTTTTCTGGACTGCTGGCTTACTCCCGTTTTGTGGTGCTGGCCACCCTTTCTGCCCTGGCTTTTCTGACCCTGGCGGTCACCCTGTTCACCTCCATGGAAGGGGAATACAAATTCCTGCTGTGGATGATGCTGGGTGTGGCCTTCTGGCGCCTGAAAGAACAGGTGGGACGGGTCATGGACGGCACCGAACCCCGCATAGGAGCCCGCGTCCCCATGCGAGACAAAAACCCCAATGAGCGGGTGGCTGCCTTCATGATTCATGCCCTCACCCCCGACGACATGTTGCAACCTGGACGCATCAAATGGATGAAACCCCTGGTGGATCGGGGCATCATCCCCATCAAATGGGTGGTCTGGATTGCAGAGCAACTGCGGCCCGTCAAGGTGGATGAATTGCGTGGCATCAAGACCTCTGAAGGCATTGAAGTGCGCATGTACCTGATCACCTGCCCGGTGTTGCCTGAAATGTTTCGGGACCGTCCTGAACTGGCCGTCAAACGGGCCATCCAGGGCGCAAAGCTGGCCCATGAACTTGGAGCCAGCGTGTTTGGTCTGGGGGCCTTCTGGAGCACGGTGGGCAACAAAGGCATTGACGTGCAGGCCGCTGTTCCAGAAATCCATGTCACCAACGGTGGAGCTTACACCGCAGGCACCGTCAAGAACGCCATCCCTGGCATCCTCAAGCACTTTGAAGAGCAGGGCCGCAACCTCAAAGAAGTCACTGCAGGCGTGGTGGGGGCCAACGGTGTGGTGGCTTTCGGGATTGCCCGCACCATCAGCCCACAGGTGGGCAAGGTGATTTTGCTGGGACGGGACCAGGAGCGTCTGGAACGCAGCATGAAGACCCTCAGCAAAGCGAATGCCCGCACTGAGTTTGTGGCCACCACCGATTACGACCTGCTGAAAGAATGCGACATCATCTTCACGGCCACCAGCGACCCTGATCCGGTGATCTTCGCGAAGCACGTCAAAGAAAACACCTGGATTTTCGATGAAGGCCGCCCTGCCGATGTGGATGAAAGCGTCAAAGCCATCCCTGGCGTGCGGGTGATTCCTGGCGGAGTGGTGATCCCCCCAGGCAGCATGCAGAGCTACGTGAACCTGCACTTCGGACAGGGAGCGGTGCCTGCCTGCCTTGCCGAAACCCTGATCATTGCAGCCACCGATGCCTATGACCGCAAGAGCCTGGGGCAGCAAACCCTCAGTGAAAACATCCATTTCTTTGTGCAGGAAGCAGAACGCCTGGGTTTTCAGACCGTTGAAGAGTAAACCCCAGTTTCAAATCTTAAAGTGCAGCGCCGTTCCAATCACGCCCCAATCAGGGGCGTTTTTCTATAATGGAATGACAGTGTGCCATGTGTTTCAAATCTGCCCCCACACGCCAAGGAGAACGCCCCATGCGTAAATTGTTGTTCTGCATCACCCTGAGCCTTGCAAGCTGGGCTTTTGCTGGCACCCAGCAGTGCGATGACGCTTTTGCTAAGTCCGATTTTGTGACGGCCTACAAGGAATGCCTGCCGCTGGCCCGTGAAGGGGACAGCTATGCGCAATCGATCATCGGATACCTGTATGACTACGGACAGGGAGGACTGCCACAGGATTATGCGCAGGCCGCCAGCTGGTACCAGCTGGCTGTGCAGAAGGGTGAAATTCTGGCACTCAACAACCTTGGAGAACTGTACCAGTACGGCCTGGGGGTGCAGCAAAGCGACCAGCGGGCTTTTGAACTGTACCTGCGGTCTTCCAGCCTGGGAAACCGCAAAGGCCAGTATCTGGCAGGCTATTTCTATGAACAGGGGCGGGCCACTGCACAGAATTTCAGCAAAGCCATGGAGCTGTACCGAAAATCTGCCGACCAGGGCTATTCCCAGGCCCAGAATGCCCTGGGTTACATGTATGAAATGGGACGCGGTGTCAAAGCAGATGTGCAGCAAGCCCTGTCCTGGTACCGCAAAGCAGCAGATCAGGGGTACAGTCTGGGGCAATACAATACCGGCTACCTTTACCGTTACCTGCTGACCCCCACCAACGATCAGGAAGCCTTCAAATGGTTTCAGAAAGCAGCCCAGCAAGGCCATGCAGAATCCCAGAATGAACTGGGATTCATGTACCAGTATGGTTACGGGACCCGGCAGAATTACCCGGAGGCCATGCGCTGGTACCAGCAGGCCATTGAACAGGGGAGCAGTGCAGCCAGCAACAACCTGGGCGTGATGTACCGGGATGGAACCGGAGTTGACCAGAATCCACAGGAAGCGTTCAGGCTCTTTCAGAAATCTGCAGATCTGGGCAACACCTATGGGGCGTACAACCTGGCTTACCTGTACTACAGCGGCACCGGAGTGAATCAGGATTACCCGAAGGCCTTCCAGTATTTCAGTCAATCTGCCGCCAAAAATTATGCAGATGCCCAGAATTACCTGGGGATCATGTACCAGTATGGCTATGGGGTGAAAGTGGATGCTGCACAGGCCGCAAGCTGGTATCAGAAAGCAGCAGACCAGAAGAACATGTATGGGGCGTACAATCTGGCCAGCCTGTATGTCAATGGGAATGGTGTGCCCAGGAACGACAGCAAAGCCGCCCAGCTGTACCAGCAAGCCTCCAATGCAGGCTACAGGGCAGCAGACACTGAACTGGGCATCCTGTACCTGAATGGACAGGGGGTGCCCAAAGACGAACAGAAGGCTGTGCAGTACTTCCAGAGGGCTGCTGAAGCCGGAGATGCCCAGGCCCAGAACAACCTGGGGTACATGTACGACGGAGGCAGAGGAGGACTGCCCCAGGATTACAGCAAAGCCGTGTACTGGTACCAGAAAGCTGCAGACCAGAATTACCTGCTGGGCATCTCCAACCTGGGGGTGATGTACGAGAATGGCACCGGGGTGGCAGAGGACCCCAAAAAAGCCTTTGAATTGTACATGAAGGCGGCCCAGCAGAATTATTCCTGGGCGCAGAATCGCGTTGGAATCATGTATTACAAGGGCAAAGGGGTGACCAAAGATGTCGCCAAAGCGGAGGAGTGGCTGCGCAAGGCCATCGCCCAGGGCAGCACCGATGCCCAGAGCACCCTGGAGTTGCTGCTGGGTGACCTCAATGCCCCTCCTGTAGACACCACAGCAAACAACCCCACAAACAACACAAGCAACAACACAACCAACACGACCGACACCACTGCCACCAACCCGGTCAACACCAACCAGATCCAGATTGAGATCCTGGACCCCAAACCCGGCGCGGTGATCACCGACAACTGGATTTTCCTGAAGGTTCGCACCAGCAAACCCATGGGCAACCTGGAATTCCGCATCACCGTGAATGGCAAACCCATTGGCACCAATTCAAGGGCCATCGGGGTGGCTGCTTCCAGTGAATACGAACTGGCCATTCCCCTGGATGCCGATTCCAAAGCCCTCAACATCGAAGTCTCTGCTTTCGATGGCAAAACCCTGATGGGACAGGGCAAGCTTGCCGTTTCCCATGGCAAAGCAGGCAAAAATCAGGTGACTCCGCAAGGCAACCTCTATGTTCTGGCCGTGGGCATCGACGAATACAAGTATGTCTCCAAAGACCGCTTCCTGAAGTATTCCGTGAAAGATGCCAGCGACATCGTGCATGAACTGAAAAAGCAGCAAGGGGTGGTCTACAACAACGTGTATGACTTCATGCTGCTCAACAGTCAGGCCACCTGGGAGAACATCCAGGCCGCCATGATCCGGGTGCAGAAACTGGCCAAACCCGAAGACACCGTGATTGCTTTCTTCTCCGGGCACGGTGAGCAGATGGATGGCCGTTACTATGTGATCACCTACGACACCGACCCCCAGTACCTGCGACGCACGGGCCTGATGCAGGATGAACTCACAGAGTTTTATGCAGGGCTGCAATCCAACACCATCGTGATTCTGGACACCTGCCGTGCCGGAGGCATCAACGGGGTTCGGGCCATCTCCAATCCCAAAGTGGATGGTCTGGTGCGTGCACTGGAAACCACCAGCAATGCTGCACCAACGCCTCCCAATGTCAAGAAAGTGATTTTTGCGGCCACAGGTGGGGAATCTTATGCTTACGAGGACCCCAGCTGGGGCAATGGAGCATTCACCAAAGCTTTCCTGGAAGCCCTCAGGGGAGAGAAGAGCGTACAAAACAACCAGGGCATGATCAGCATCCTCAGGCTGGGGGCCTACCTGGGAGACCGGGTGCAGGAGCTCACCGGAGGGAAACAGGTGCCCAACATCCAGCTCAGCAGCAGCGATTGGGTGATTGCCGACCCTGAGTGAGATACCCACAAGCAGAAAAGTCCCAGGCAAACTGGGACTTTTTGATTTCTGGTTTTGATTTTTGCTGTGGATTTGTGGGGTTATTTTTTGCGGGCAGAGCGTGGAGATTCCACTTCCAGATCCACCACGGTTTTGATCTTGCCGTCTTCCAGCACCACCACTTTCTGGGCCAGCAGTTCGGCCTCGATGTGGTCGTGGGTGACCAGCAAGATGGTCTGTCCGGTTTCCTGCCAGATGGTTCTCAGTTCCTCACCCAGAGAATTGCGGGTGTGGGGGTCCAGGGCAGAGAAAGGTTCGTCCAGCAAAAGCAAGTCTGGTTTCATGATCAGTGCCCGTGCCAGGGCCACCCGCTGCTTCTGGCCTCCAGAAAGTTCATGGATGCGGCGGTTCTCGAAGCCTTTGAGGCCCACCAGATCCATTGCTGCCCTGGCCCGTTCTTCACGGTCAAACTTGCTGGCCCCCTGCATTTCCAGTCCAAAGGTGACGTTGTGCAGGGCGGTGCGCCAGGGGAAAAGGCCAGGATCCTGCTGCACCATGATGATGCGGGTGCCAGGGGCAAATTCCAGAATGCCAGCAGTGGGTCTGTAGTTTTTGGAAAGCAGGTTCATCAGGGTGCTTTTCCCGCTTCCTGAAGGTCCCACAATGCTGATGAAGTCTCCCTTGTTGATGGTCAGGGAAATAGGCCCCACGGCGCTTTCTGTGGTGTAGGCATACTCCACATCTTGCAGGCGAACGATCATTTGCGCACCTCCAGCCCATAGTTGCTGCGTACACGGTTTTCCAGCCTCTGGATCAGCTGTTCAAAGAGCACCCCCACGACCCCAATGATGATCATGGTGGCCAGCACCAGGGCGGTGTTGCTGACATTGCGTCCTGTTTCCAGCAACTGTCCCAGACCAGCAGCGTGGCTGAGCAGTTCTCCTCCCACCAGGGCCCGCCATGCAAAGCTCCATGCCACCCGGATGCCTGTGAAGATGTTGGGCAGGCTGGCAGGAAGCAGAACATGGGTGTACACTTTCAATCCCACAGCACCCAGATTGCGTCCTGCCGTCACCACAGCGGGCTGAACATTCAGGAGGGCTCCGCTCAGGGCCAGGGCCACTGGCAGGGTGGCTTCCAGAACCACCACAAACAGCACGGCTTTTTCATTGAGGCCAAACCAGATGATGGCAAGGGGAATGTAGGCAATCGATGGAATGCTTTGCAGGGCAATCAGCCATCCCCCCACCACAGCCCGCAAGATCTGGTTGGTGCTGAGGATGACCCCAATGATGACCCCAATGATGATCCCAATACCATAGCCTGTAAAGACCCTTCTCAGGCTGTTGCCAATGGCATAAATCAGCTGCCCATCGTTGGGGTTGTCTGATTTGATGAAGCCATAACGGTATTCTTCCCAGACCATTTCTGGGGTGGGCATCACATAAGAGGGCTGCAGTTTCAGGACACTGGTGAACAGATACCATGAGCCCAGCAGAAACAGAACGCCAACGATCTGCCACACCCAGATGGGTGTGGCTTTTTTTCTTCTGGCAACTGCAGTCCTCTGCACTTATTTCACCTCGTTCAGGTAACTGTTGTTGATCAGGGTGTTCCAGTCGGGCAGGGTGCGAATAAAACCCGCCTCTTTGTTCAGGTCTGCATATTCCTTGAGGGCCTCTACACTGTAAGTGGTGGTGATCTGGGTGCGTTTCAGGGCACGCTGCAACACCCGTGGATCCACTTTTTCCTTGGTCAGTTCCAGCAGCTTTCTGGCAATGGAGGTCTGGGCAGCCGGACCGTTGCTCTTGATGAAGTTCACGGCCTTGATGTGGCCCCTCAGAAAGGCTTTGACCAGTTCAGGGTTCTCCTGGGCGAACTTGGTGTTCACAATGACCACGGTGGTGGGGTAATCGCCGTCACGCCACACGGTTTTTTCGTTGCCGATCAGGGTGCCCCCTTTGGTTTCCAGCAAAGAGGCCCAGGGTTCGGGGACCAGCGCAGCATCAATTTGCTTGGCTGCGAATGCTGTGGGTACATCTGCGGGTGCCAGCGGCTGGATGGTGACTTTTCCGGTGAGGCCCTGCTCTTTGAGGATGTGCCTGAGGCTGATGTCCTGGGTGTTGCCCAGGGAGGGGACAGCCACTTTCTTGCCTTCCAGATCTTTGTAAGTCTTGATGCCTGAACCTTTGCGGGCCACCAGCACGGCTCCTGCATTGGATGCTCCAGCAATGATCTGCACAGGCAAACCGCGCACAGCTCCGTTGATGGCTGGACCGGGGCCAATGTAACCGATGTCAATTTCACCGGCGGCAAAAGCTTCGTTGAGGGCGGTTCCTGCCACGAACTCTTTGGAGGTCAGTTTGACGTTTCCAAGTTCTTTCTGGAAATAACCTTTTTCCAGGCCCACCAGGGCAGCAGCGTGGGTCAGGTTGGGAAAGTATCCCAGTCGGACAGTGGTGGCTTTCTGTGCATGGGCCGCTCCAATCAGCAGCAGGGTTGTAAAAAGCAGTTTTTTCATCTTCAGCCTCACTTGACGAGTTTCTGGAGCAGATCGAGGTTCAGGAATTGATCAAAATCGGGAAGGTTGCGGGAGAAGCCTGCCTCTTTGTTGAGCTGGGCGTATTCTTCCAGGGTGTCCAGAGGGATGTCCCAGCCCACCCGGGTGCGGGCCAGGGCTTTGAACAGGACGGTCTGGTCGGGGCGTTGCTTGGTGAAATTATAGATCTCGTTGGAGAGAGCCTTCTGAGCCAGCACGTTCGACTTCTTAATGAAATTGATGCCCGCCAGGTGGCCTTTCAGGATGGCCTCGGTGACTTTGGGGTTGTCCTTGATGAATCTGGTGTTGCCGACCAGCACGGTGGTGGTGTAGTTGCCACCTTTCCAGATCTGGCGTTCGCTCAGGACCAGTTTGGCACCTTGCTGTTCCAGCACCGCACCCCAGGGCTCCTGCACCAGGGCGGCGTCCACCTGTTTGGCGGCGAATGCTGCGGGCATGTCGGCGGGGTTGATGGGGACGATGGTGACATCGCCTCCCTGATCGGTGGCCCTCAAGCCTGCTTCTCTCAGGATATAACGCAGGCTGATGTCCTGCGTAGACCCACGGGTGGGCACGGCCACTTTCTTGCCTTTCAGCCCTTTGACACCAGAGATCTTGATGTCTCCTCTGGACACCAGCACGGCTCCGGCTTTGGCAGCACCGCTGATCACCTGAACAGGCAGGCCGTTCATGAAACCGTTCATGGCAGGGCCAGGACCGACATAGGCGAAATCCAGGGCACCAGCAGCAAAAGCCTCATTGATCTGGGAGCCGTTGGCAAACTGTCTGACTTCCAGTTTGACCCCACTTCCCAGTTCTTTCTGGAACAGTTTCTGGTTGATGGCGACCAGTCCGGCAGCGTGGGTGACGTTGGGGAAGATGCCAATGCGAACAGTGTCGGCTTTCTGGGCAGCAGCAGTCCCGATGATCAGCAAGGTGGTGAGCAAGAGTTTTTTCATGTGGGTGTGCTCCTTGGGTCTTTATTGAAAGTGATGCTCAGCGTTGGGAATCAGGCTTGAGCATCACAGGGGGGTGAGGGGGTCAGTGTTGTTTGCTCTGGCGGTACTGGTTCAGTTTGAGGTGAAGGTAAATCTGGCACCCCAGGCAGAACCCGGTGGTCAGGTTGACCAGGGCCAGCACGATCACAATGCCAGAAAGTGAGGCAGCCAGCACAACATTCTGGCTGAAGAGGGCCAGGCTGGAAGCCAACAGGAAAGCGCCTCCCAGCAGTTGTGCAAACTGGCTGGCATCGAAGTGCTCGGGGGCAGGAATCTGGATGCCAGTGAGTTTGCTGTACAGCCAGCGGAAAGGGGAGTGGGCAGGCTGGACTGCGCCCAGCAGGATGCTGAAAGCCAGACAGAACAGCAGCACCGGAACCTGAATCACAAGTGCAATCAGGGTCAGGGCGATCATGTTGCTCTGCTGAAAGTGTTCCAAACTGGGTCTGTGGTCCATGGGGAAACCCCTCCTCGAATAGTTGAGTAGAATAGTAAACTACTCAATTTACAAGGATTGTAAACAATGCTGCGATTGCGGTCAAGAGATGTCTGGGACTTGTCTAAAAGGCTGCACTGGATCAAAGCCGCCAGGGAAACCCCAAAAACAAAAAACCTCATGCTGCACAGGCATGAGGTTGAGGTGTTGAAAAGTTCAGTTTTAGACGTTGGGCCTGAGCAGGTGGTCCAGGCAGTAAGAATAGTTGTTCCCCTGCTTGAAGTCCTGCACCAGATCCGCCACGGTCATTTCCCCCAGCACTTCCAGCACAGCATCACGGATCCTGCGCCAGATCTTGTTGCGGGCAAAACACCTGGGTTCTTCGGGGCAATCCTCGTGCCAGTTCAGGCTGATGCAGGAAAGGGGAGCCACTGGACCATCCACCGCACGCACCACCTCGCACAGGCTCAGCAGGTGGGGTTTGCGGGCCAGGGCATATCCTCCTCCGATGCCTTTCTTGGATTTGATGATGCTCTTGCTGGAGAGCAAAGCCAGAATGCGCACCAGATAGGGACGGGCGATGCCGGTGTGTTCGCTGATCTCATCGCTGCTCACCCAGCGGTCCAGGTCCTGCATGCCCAGATACCCGAGAGCCTGAAATGAGTAGATGTCGGTGGTGGAAAGACGCATATGACAGTAGTGTACCAATTTAGCGAACTTGTAGATTGTGCTCAAAGGGGGCTTGCCAGGGATGCCGGGGGCGCAGGGCCGAGGGCCGAGGGCAAAAAGCCTCCGCTTTAAGCCATCAGCGGTCAGCATTTGACCTGTGGCTTTTGCCAAAGCATCATAGGCTCTCGGCTCTCGGCAAATTTCCTGACGAAGGCCAACAAAAAACCTGCCCTCAAGGACAGGTCATCTGTACGCTGCAGCCACTGTGCTTTACAGGGACTCTGCAATTTTGCGGGTTGCATCGCGGGCTTCCAGGTGAATCAGGCCCACACTGGACCAGCTGGGTGCAACCACTGCCAGCACGCCCTTGGTTCCTGCGGCATAGATCAGGATCTGTGCGCTGGAGCCAGTGACGCTGGTTTCGCTAAGGGTTCCTGCGCTCAGCGTCTCGCTGATGCGCTTCCCCAGACCTAGAGCCGTTGCCGCCATCGCTGCCACCCTTGTGGGGTCGGTTCCAGCCATCGAGTATGCGATGGGCAGACCGTCTGTGGAGGCCACCATCACCCCTTGAAGCTCGGGAATGGCACTGCGAAGGTGATCGATGATGTGTTGCAGTTGTTCCTGTTTGCTCATGATATCAGTCGCCCTTTGATACAATACCAACTTTCTTGCCCCTAGTATAACTTCTATCCAGACCTCAGGGGGTCACTCCAGCAGTACACCAGGTACATTCACCTGCATCCAACCCATTTGTCTTGCTGTAAACTGAATTGGCACATGGATTTACTGTCACAGCTAAACCCCAACCAGGCCGAGGCCGCTGCCCATTATACCGGACCCGCTCTGGTCATTGCTGGAGCAGGCAGCGGAAAGACCCGCACCCTGGTTTACCGTCTGGCGCATCTGATCATGCACCATCATGTTCCCCCAAGAGAAATCCTGGCCGTCACCTTCACCAACAAGGCGGCTGCAGAAATGCGAGAACGTGCCGAAAAACTGGTTTACGGTGCCAGCGATTTGTGGATGAGCACCTTCCACTCTGCCGGAGTCAGGATCCTGCGGGCTTACGGTGAAAACATCGGCCTCAAACGGGGCTTTGTGATCCTGGATGACGACGACCAGCTGGATTTGCTCAAAGAAATCATGGGAGGCATTCCCGGAATGCCCCAGGACGCCAACCCCAGATACCTGCGTTCCATCATCGACAAGGCCAAATCCAACCTCTGGACCCCCGACGACCTGTATGTCAAAGGGGATGAGTTCATGGCGGGCCTCAGGAAAGACGTTGCCGTGGAAGGGTACCGCCGCTATGAATCCCGCATGCGGGGCATGAATGCCATTGATTTCGGGGATTTGCTCTCTGAAACGGTGCGCCTGTTCAGGGAAGTCCCGGAGGTGCTGGAAAAAATCCAGGCCCGTGCCCGATTCATCATGATTGACGAGTACCAGGACACCAACACCGCCCAGTATGAATTTGCAAGGCTGATTGCCAGCAAAGAAAGAAATCTTCTGGTTGTAGGTGACCCCGACCAGAGCATCTATAAATTTCGTGGCGCTGATATTAAGAATATTCTGGATTTTCAGAAAGATTATTCAGATGCTAAGGTTTACAAACTTCAGGAGAATTACCGGTCCAGTGCCAAGGTGCTGACCATCGCCAACAAACTGATCGAGAACAATGCAGAGCGTCTGGAGAAAACCCTGGTTCCCGTCAAACCCGATGGGGAAGACGTGTGGTTTTACCGGGCCACCGACCAGAAGTTTGAGTCGGACTTTGTGGCCCAGCAAATCACCCTGATGAGCCACCGGGGATACAAACTCACCGACATGGCTGTGCTGTACCGCACCAATGCCCAGTCCCGGGTGGTGGAAGAATCGCTCAGACGGGCCCAGATTCCAGCAAAGATCATTGGTGGTGTGGGGTTCTATGACCGCCGGGAAATCAAGGACATCCTGGCCTACGCCCGACTGGCCATCAATCCATCAGACGATGTGGCCTTCCGGCGGGTGGTGGGCCGTCCCAAACGGGGCATCGGGGACACTGCAGTGCAGAAACTGCTGGACTGGGGCAGCCTGTACAAAAAATCTCTGCTGGAAGCGGCCCGCATGGCAGACACCATTCTGGAACGGGGGGCCAACAAGTGCCAGGATTTTGCCCTGCTCATGCAGTCCCTCTCCGAAGCCGTGGACCTGTACGAGCCGCACCACTTCCTCAGGATGGTCATTGAGTCCACAGGCTACCTGGAGATGCTCAAAGCCGAGGGTCAGGAAGGGCATGACCGCCGGGAAAACCTGGAAGAACTCCTGAACGCAGCCACCGACTGGAGCGAGCAGCATGAAGGAGGTTCCATTGCAGACTTCCTGGACGATGCAGCCCTGCTTTCCAGCGTGGACGACGAAAAAGTTAAACTGGCCAACGGGGATGTTCCAGAAGAAAGCATCACCCTGATGACCCTGCACAACGCCAAAGGGCTGGAATTCCCGGTGGTGTTCATTGTGGGGGTGGAGGAGGGACTCCTTCCCAGCCGCAACAGCCTGATGGAACCCGGAGGTCTGGAAGAGGAGCGCCGCCTGTTCTATGTGGGCATCACCCGTGCCATGGACCGCCTGTACCTGACCGCTGCCGAGAACCGCATGCAGTACGGCAAAACCAACGCCTGCGAGGACAGCCGTTTTCTGGAGGAGATTGAAGGTGGCTTTGTTCCTGTGGACCTTTACGGACAGCCTGCTTCTGCCAAAAAGCGTGGAGGCTGGTCCACTTTTCATCCCAGTGCACCCAGTGTGCCCAGATCCACGGCTCCCAGCACAACCCCTTCTGCCTCCGATGGTTTTAAAGGGGGAGAGAAAGTCAAACACCCCAAATTTGGCAATGGCATTGTGCTGGCGGTGGCTGGTTTTGGAGACAAGCAGCAGGTGACGGTGAACTTTGCAGGGGTGGGGAACAAAACCCTGCTGACCAAATTTGCGAATCTGACGCGGGCCTGAGCTGGTCTGCATCGTGCTGTTCATGAGAAGGGGATCTCCAGGATCCCCTTCTGCGTTTTTGGGGTGTGCGTTGTAGAGCACTGAGGGTGAGATCCCCCTGCCTGTCGTTGCACTCCAGGCTGTCCCCCATCGGCGTTGGGGGATTTCTCTCGTCCTACACCCATCCCCCTTCGGTAAGGGGAACCGCAAAGCGAAGCGATGTGCAGGGGGATCTCACCCGCAACAATCTCAAACGCACACCTCACCCCCAATGCCGACGGGGGACAGCTGGGGCAACCCCTGTGATGCTTCCGAAGAGGGATAGTTGAAATGACGTAATAGTTTCATTTTGGAATTATTTTCGTGTTATAAATATATCCATATGGAAGATCTTCCCAACGTCACCCAGTGCAGCACCCGGATTGGCCGGTCGCTGTGGAAATCCCTGCAGGTGATGAAGCAGAACGTGGCCCCCATGCTGCAAGAGCAGTATGGGATCGAATTCAAGCATTTTGTGCTGCTGGGGTTTGTGGAGGAAGGCAAGATTTACCCCACCAACCTTTCTGGTTGCATGTCCGTGGGTCCCAGCCAGGTTTCCCGCATGATCGAGGAAGTGCAGAAACTGGGACTGCTGGAACGGCAACTGGACAGCGAAGATTCACGCAGGGTCAAACTCCACCTCACTGCAAAAGGAGAAGAAGTTTTGCAACAGGCCCGTGACCTGATGCACGGCATCATTGCGCAGGCTTTGCAAGGTTTTCCCACACAGTATCTGGAGATGTTCACTTACGGCATGGAAAAACTTACAGACGCCCTTGAAGACATTCAAACCCCAGGAGACAAGGCATGACCGAAACCCCCCAGAATGCCCGGCCCAATCAGGGCCCATCTCAGGCTGGCCCCTCCAGCGAGATGCCCAAATTGACCCAGCAGCAGGCCACCTTCACCCTGGTGGGTCTCATGCTCGGGATTTTCCTCTCTGCCCTGGACCAGACCATTGTGGCCACCGCAGCCCCCATCATCCAGAAGGACCTGGACATCCCCGCAGCCCTCTTTTCCTGGCTGACCACCTCTTATTTGCTGGCCAGCACCGTGATGGTGCCCGTCTGGGGCAAACTGGGAGACATTTACGGACGCAGACGCATTTACATGACCGGTCTGTCCATCTTCCTGTTTGGATCTGTGTTGTGCGGTCTGGCCCAGAACGGGATGGAACTGGTGTGGTTCCGTGGGATTCAGGGTCTGGGCTCCGCTGCCCTGTTCACCACCGCACTGGCCGCCATTGCTGACATTTTTCCCCCACAGCAGCGGGCCAAATTTGGTGGCCTCTTTGGAGCCATGTTCGGGATTTCCAGCGTCATTGGTCCATTGCTGGGTGGATGGCTCACGGACAGCTTCTCCTGGCACTGGATTTTCTATGTGAACGTGCCTCTGGGAGCCATTGCCATTGTCTTCATCCTCAGCCGCATGCCCTCCCTGAAGCGCGACTGGGGCAACAACCGACCCAAAGTGGACTGGGCAGGCACCTTCTGGTTGCTGGTGGCTGCTGTTCCCCTGCTGATTGCTCTCTCCCTGGGTAAAAATGAAGTCACTGAAGGCTCTGGCGGCTTCCTGTGGAGCTCCTGGCAGATCCTCTCCATGTTCGCCCTGTCTGTGGTGGGCTGGATCACCTTCTACTTCACTGAAAAGCGGGTCAAAGATCCCATCATCAACATGGAACTGTTCGGCATCCGGGCTTTTGCCTGGGGCAACGTGGCCGCTTTTGTGGCAGGTGCAGCCTTCTTTGCCGCAGTGGTCTTTCTGCCCCTCTTCATGGTGAACGTGGTGGGCCTGTCTGCCACCCGCTCGGGCCTCACCACCCTGCCCCTGACCTTCGGGATTGTTCTGGGCAATGTTTTCAGCGGTCAACTGGTCGCCAGACTCAACCGCTACAAGATCATCCTGCTGGTTGCCATGGTGATTCTGGCCACTGCCTTTGCCCTGATGGCCTTCACACTGGACATCAATGCCACCCAGTTCTCGGTGTCCTGGAAGATGTTCCTGATCGGGATTGGTCTGGGCCCCACCATTCCGCTGTTCACCCTGGCCATTCAGAGTGCAGTGGAGCCCCGTTACATTGGTGTGGCCACCTCGGTGGGCACCTTTTCCCGCCAGCTTGGAAACACCGTGGGCATTGCCATTCTTGGGTCCATCTTTGCTTCGGCACTGTCCCAGGAGATGACCAGTAAGCTGGATGTCATCAAGAAAGACCTGCCTGCTGCCCTGCAAAAACAATTTGAGGGTTTTGGCAGTGGAGGATCCGGTGGAGAGGGCAGCACCAACGGAAACCTCGACACCAAACAGCTCAAGAAAGACCTCGGCAAGAAACTTGACGAGCAGAAAGTCACGCTGGTCAAGGCCATCCGGGACCAGGACAAAGCAGCCATTCAGAGCCTCGCTGCCAACGAAAACCTGCCTGAAGACAGCCGCAAAGCTTTCCAGGAGGGTGGCATCCAGGCCTCCATCCAGAAGGGCTTTGATGGGCAGCGTGACCTGTTCACCCGTGCCATCAAAAACGAAGACAAAGCCGCCATTCAGGAATTGCTCGCCTCTGCAAACACTCCCCAGCAACTGAAAGACGCCTTCAAGAACGGTTCCATTCAGGACAGCATCAAACAAGGTTTTGCCCTGAAACGTGCCAGCATTCCCGCCAGCAACACCACTGCTCTGGCTGGACTGAACGCTGCAGAACAGCAAACCCTGGCACAGGTGCCTGACCAGACGCTCAAGCAGGTGCTGACCGGACTGGACGCAGCAGAAGCCAGAACCCTCAAAGAAGTGCCTGACCAGGCCCTCAAAGCAGCCACCCAGAGCATCGATGAAGCAAAAGTCACCGCTGAAAAGACCATCGACAAGGTGGGGCTGGCCTTCAAAGAATCCATCACCGATTCCATCAAGGCGCTCTACAAATCCACCATCCTGATTGTGGCCCTGGCTTTCCTGGTGACGGTGCTGATGCCTGAGGTGCCCATGCGTTCTGGCAACAGACCTCCTGCAGCGGCAGAATAACCCTGCGCCAAACCTGCAAAACCCAAGGTTTGCTCAACCCACTGCTTCAATGTGCAGTGGGTTTTTCATCTTTCTTCACCCTCACATTCGGTAGCATTGAGACAGCATGAAAACACCCCTTCTCGCTGCTGTTTTGTTCCTCTCCGTTGCTTCTGCCCAGATCAAGCTTCCAGCTGGAATCGAAGCTGTCGCTTTTGGCAGTGCTGAAGTGACCTTCAAAGGCACCGTCACCAGAACCGTGCTGCTGGAAGCCGCCATTTCTCCCCAGCAATCCGAGCGGGGCCTGATGTACCGCACCAGCATGGCAAAAGATGCTGGAATGCTTTTTGTTCTGGGCATGCAGGACCGTGCTGCTGCTTTCTGGATGAAGAACACACTGATTCCGCTGGACATTGCCTTTTTCAATTCCAGAGGCGTCATTGTGGATGTGCTGCAGATGCAACCCTGCAAGGCCAGCGATGAGAATTGTGCCACTTACCCTTCCAGCAAACCCGTGGTGGGGGCCATTGAAATGAACCTGGGCTGGTTCAAAAAGAACCACATCAAAGTGGGAGACAAAGTCAGTTTCAAAATGAAATACTGAAGGGTTTTTCTTTGGAATAACCCCGTCTGGCTCGATTGTCAGCATCATGACATCATCCCGCAGAAAAGGTGGTACACTCGACTCTGCAATCAGGACTGAGCCTGTAGCCAAGGAGGAAACCTAGCGTTGAAAAACACCCGATTCAAGCCTCAGGACGCCGCTGAACTTTATGGGGTACCGTACTGGTCCAGCGGTTATTTTCGTGTCAATGACGGGGGCAAACTGGAAGTGGATTTGCCCGGCGGACTTTCCATCGTTTTAGAGGAAGTCATTGAGGAACTCGTGGCACGCGGCAAGAGCATGCCCATCATTCTGCGTTTCCCGCAGGTGCTGGCAGAACGTGTCAAAAGTCTTTCCGAGGCTTTTCGCAAAGCCATCAAGGAATACGATTACCAGGGGAAGTATCAGGGCGTTTTCCCAATCAAGGTGAACCAGAGGCGGGTGGTGGTCGAAACCATCGCCAGAGCAGGCTACTCCTACCACACCGGACTGGAAGCAGGCTCCAAAGCCGAGCTTGCCCTCTGCCTGGCCCAGAACATCCACCCGGAAGCCCTCTTGTGCTGCAACGGCTTCAAGGACGATGGTTTTGTCAGCCTGGCCCTGTGGGGCCGCAAGCTGGGCAAAAACGTGGTGATCACCCTGGAAAAAATGAGCGAACTGGACCGGGTGCTCAGGCTCTCCAAAGAACTGAACGTCAAACCTGCAGTGGGTGTGCGTTTCAAACTCAACGCCAAGGGCAGCGGCCAGTGGGAAGAATCCGGTGGAGACAACGCCAAATTCGGCCTGAACGCAGCAGAACTGCTGCACGTGGTGGAACGCCTGCGTGAAGAAGACATGCTGGACGCCCTCACCATGATCCACTGCCACATCGGCTCACAGATCACCGACATCCGCCGCATCAAGGTGGCCGTGCGTGAAGCCACCAACGTGTACGCCAACCTGGTGAAAGCCGGGGTGCCTGTCAAATACCTGAACGTGGGCGGCGGTCTGGGCGTCGATTACGACGGCTCCAAAACCACCTTTTATGCCAGCATGAACTACACCATGGCAGAGTACGCTGCAGACGTGGTTTACACCATTCAGGAAGTCTGCCAGCGCATGGAAGTTCAGGAGCCCATCATCGTTTCGGAGTCTGGACGTGCCCTCACGGCGCACCACTCTGTGCTGGTGATTCCCGTGCTGGACGTGACGGGCCCCAATGTGGACCAGAACTTCATTCCAGACCGCAAGGAAGAACAGCACCAGATCGTCACCGACCTTGAGCAGTTGCAGGAAAACATCACGGTGCGCAACGCCCGCGAAATCTACAACGATGCTGTGGCAGACAAAGAGACCATGAACAACCTGTTCAACCTCGGGTACCTGAGTTTGCATGACCGTGCCCGTGGTGAAGCCCTCTTCAATGCCATCATCCGCAAGATCGCCAAGGCCGTGCAGGACATGAAGTACGTGCCAGATGAGCTGGAAGACCTGCCACGGGTGCTGGCAGACAAATACGTCTGCAACTTCTCCCTGTTCCAGTCACTGCCAGACAACTGGGCCATCGACACCCTGTTTCCAATCATTCCGATTCACCGCATGGATGAGCGTCCCACCCGTGAAGCCACCCTGGTAGACATCACCTGCGACAGTGACGGAAAGATCGACAAATTCATTGACCTGCGTGATGTGAAACGCACTTTGCCCCTGCATGAACTGGACGGCAATCCCTATTACCTGGGGATTTTCCTGGCCGGAGCCTACCAGGATGTGCTGGGAAGCGGACACAACCTCTTTGGCAAGGTCAATGAAGCCCATGTGGTGGCAGACAAGGAAGAAGGCTACCGCATTGACCTGTTCGTGCGCGGCCAGAAAGCCCGCCGCATGATTGAGAACATGGGTTACGAAGAAGACGACCTGCGCGACTCCATTGAAGCCCAGATCGAAACCGCCCGCAAAAAAGGCAACTTCACACCCACCGAAGCCAAAGAACTCGGAACCACCTACACCGAGGAACTGCTCGGGTACACCTACCTGGAATAAATTCAGCAGAACTTGAAGCTGCTCTGTAAAGGGCAGCTTTTCAGTTTACAGTGTGCAGTTCACAGTCAAAACCCCCTGTCGCTTCTGCCTGGAGGAATTCCAGAGTGTATGGAGTGCACAGGGTTTGCCATCCATTTTTCTGTCAACTGTCTACTGTAAACTCTGAACTGCTCTTGCAAAATCCGGTAGAATCAGGCCACATGGACTTTTCTCGCATTCTGGAATTCTTCTCGGGCAGGAAATTCTGGATCATCTTTGTCAGCATCATTGCCCTGATCGCCTTTTTTTCGATGGTGGACCTCAAGGCCGCAAGTTGCCAGATCGTGTACCGCAACCTGGACCCCACCCTGAAAAGCTCTTACTGCGTTCCGGCTTACCGGTTTGATCCGCAGTGGAAGAAAGTGGATGACCAGACCCTCAGCTTTGCAGGGGAAATCCTTCCAGACAGCCTTGCAGAGTTCAAACGCTTTTTCACCCCGTCCATCAAGAAGGTGGTGATCAACTCCATCACCGGGGACCACCACGCTGCTTTTGAAATTGGCAAAATGCTCAAGAAGCAGGGTGTGGACGTGCAGGTGGATGGGTTTTGCATGGCTGCCTGTGCCAGCTACTGGTTTCTGGCAGGCAAAACCAAAATGCTGGAAGGCGGACTGGTGGGTTTTCAGGGCAACATCACTGCAGCAGTGTCCAACCTGACCGAGGCCCAGATCCGGGAGAACCTGGAAAAGGAATTCAAGGACACCACAGGCACCCGTGGCACCCCAGAACAACTGGAAACGGCGTACAAGCGCTTCAAGACCACCCTGAAAGAAGAAGCAGCATTCTACCGGGATCTGGGCATCAGCCAGGACCTGTTCACGGAAAGCCAGAAAACCGACAAGGGCGCTGGAGACAAAAAGACCTACATTTTCCTGATCCCCAGCCGCAAACAGATGCAAAAGTACGGGGTCAAGGGCATTGAAGGAGAGCAGAGCCAGTCTCTTCTGAAGGTTCTTGCCACCACTGGCCCTTCGTATTACAAGGAGTGAAGTTGATCGTTACTGTCGAAAAAATCATTTCTGGAGGGCTGGGACTGGCCCGCCATGAAACCGGTGTGGTGCTGATTGAAGGAGGACTGCCCAAAGAGGTGTTGGATGTGCAGGTCTTTCAGGAGAAACCTGTGCGCACCGCCCGCATCCTGAAGATCATCGAGGAATCCCCGGACCGGACCGATCCCCTGGACGCTCCACCCACCCTCAACCTGGCCCACGCCACCTATGAGGCCCAGTTGCGTTACAAGCAGGGCATTGTGCAGGACGCGCTGGTTCGCATTGGAAAAATTCATCTGGAGGTGGCTTCCACACAGTCCAGTCCCAGCCAGTGGCATTACCGCACGGTGGCCCAGTATGGCATTGATTCGGGACGGTTTTTTTACCGGGAGCGGGGCAGCCATGAGAAACGCACCCTGCGTGCAGACCCCATCGCCCATGACCGCATTGATGCCCTGCTGCGCACTGTGGACCCTGGAAAACTGGGTGGAGCATATGAAGTGGTGTTCCGCACCAGCATCCTGTCTGGAGAAACCCTTGCTGCCCTGATTGGGGAAGGCAACCCGCAGGATTACCAGAAAGCAGCCCTGTATCTGGCAGATCTGGGCATTCAAGGGGTGTCCCATGCCAAACCCGGAAAATACCGCTTCCAGCATGGAGCCAGACTGGTGTGGGGCGAGCCTTCCACACTGGAACAGTACGGCAAATACCCGCTCAGCGTGATGGTCAGCAGTTTCGCCCAGGTGAACCCTGAAGCTGCCAGCGAACTGTTTCTAAAAGCCGCCGAACTGGCAGGAGCAGGGGAGACGGCCCTGGACCTGTATGGCGGGAGTGGTGCTCTGGGTTTGCACCTCGCCAGCCATTACGGCAAGGTCACAGTGCTGGACATCAACCAGGAAAGCCTGGACCGGGGCAAAAAAGACGCAGAGCGCCTGAGCATCAAAAACATCAAATTCCAGCGTGGGGATGCCAGACGCATGAACCTCGGGTACAGCACCATCACCCTGGATCCCCCCAGAGCAGGCCTGACCCCGGAAGTCATCGAGACCCTGGGGCGCAGTCAGGCAGACACACTGGTGTATGTGTCCTGCGATCCCGCCACCTGGGCCAGGGATGTCAAACAGCTGTCTGAATGGGGCTTTAAATTGCAGGAAGCCATCCCCTGGGATTTTTACCCGCACACTTCGCATGTGGAAGTGCTGAGCCTGTTGCAACGCTGAAAGGTTTGCATGCCAAACGTCAGTCTTTGCAACAGGCGTTTTTACTGTTCATGTGGCTGCTCCAGTTTTTCCAGCACCACCACAGCCTGGGCATGTTCCTTGGTGTGGGTCAGGGACAGGTGGGCCACCCAGTGGTTTGCCTGCATGTTTTTTTGCACTTCAGGACTGAATTTCAGGTATGGGCGGGAGAAAGGGAATGGTTCCTGTGGGGTTTCATCCCGCACCACCCACACGTCCTGCCAGCTGTGCCCCTCAAACCAGGTTTTCTGGAAGGCTTCTTTGGCGGCAAAACGGGCGGCCAGAGAGGGCACTGGATCGGCCATTTTCAGGCAGTAGGCCAGTTCTTCAGGGGTGAAAATCTTGTGCAGGAAGTGTTCGCCTTCCCGCTCCAGCACCTTGCGGATGCGGTGGATTTCGATCAGGTCGGTTCCAATGGCAACAATCACTTCATGACTATACTGCAAGCTGAAGCTGGTGCTGCATGTCAAATTTTTTTACACCAATTTTGCAAGGCTTTGTTACACTCAAATGAGGTGAATGTGAAATGAATGAATTGACACTGGAAAAGCCCACTCAAGCCACCCCCAAATTGCACCGTTTTGAATTCACGGGCAATGCCAATGAGTACTTCAGGATCTGGATTGTCAATCTGTTCCTGAGCATCATCACGCTGGGCATTTATGCCGCCTGGGCCAAAGTGCGGGCCAGACAGTACCTGTACGCCAACACCCGCCTGGATGGGCAGTCTTTTGAGTACCTGGGCAACCCCATTTCCATTCTGAAAGGCAACATTGTGGTGGGTGTAGGGGCAGCGGTGTACTTCCTGGCCCAGTATTACGAGATCAAATGGTTGTATGCTGTTCTGGCCATCTTTGCTTTGATTTACCCTTACCTGATCTACAAATCCCTGCGTTTCATGGCCAGCAATTCTGCCTACCGCAATGTGCGCTTCAAATTCTGGGGCAGCTCAGGGGATGCCTACAAGTATTACCTGCTCTGGATGCTGTTGATGCCATTGACCGGGGGCATCATTTTCCCATTGATTCAGTTCTACCAGCGCAGATACCTGCTGGACAATGTTGCTCTGGGAACGGCTCAGGCCAGATTCACAGGCAACTCCTCTCCATTCTGGAGGGTGTACCTGATCTCTTATGGCATTGGTTTTGTTTTTTCCATTGTGGTGGGTGTGGTGCTGCTGGGGGCCGCCATGGGTCAGGTGTACAGCGGAGGAGACGGCCTGAGCGACCTGGTGGGCACCTACATCATCATGGGGGTCTTTTACATCATTGCCCTGCTGGGTGGGGTTGCCCTGCAGCAGTACATTTATGCCCAGCTGATGAATTACAGCCTGGAGAACACCACCCTCAAAGACGGCCAGATCCGTTTCCGCAGCAAGCTCAACCACTGGACCCTGATGAAGATTCAGCTGGTCAACATCCTGGCCATTGCTGTGTCTCTGGGACTGCTGAGCCCCTGGGCCAAAATCAGGTACATGCAGTATGTGCTGAGCCGCATTGGTGTGGTGGCGGTTCCGGGTGCCCTGGATGAGATTGCTGCAATCGGCTCTGAAGAAGAGAATGCCCTGGGGGATGCCGCAGTGGGTTTCTTTGACCTGGACATCGGACTGTAAAGCATGCGCATTGAATTTGCCGCCACCTACTTTGATGGCAAAAGCTCCAGGGCCCACCCCATACGGGCTTTCTGGAATGGGGTGCACCTGCAGCTGGAATCAGAGCACCTGCACCTGTTGATTCCAGAAGGCGGGTGGGAGTTGCAACCTCCACTGGGCAACACCCGGCGGATTTTTCACTTGCAGGATGGGGGTCGTGTGGAAACGGCAGACCTGCAGGCCATCGAAAGCGTTGAAATGGCCCTGGGGCTCAATGCTGGCATGCGCTGGGTGCATGCCATAGAGCACAACTGGAAATGGGTGCTGCTGGGTTTTGTGGTGCTGGGCGTCTTTCTGCTGGGATTTTTCAGGTTCGGCCTTCCAGTGGTGGCGCAGAAAGCTGCAGAAGTGACCTCCATTTCTGTGCTGGTCACTGTGAGCGACAATGCCCTGAAATTGCTGGACCGCCAGTACCTGCAACCTTCCGCAATACCAGAATCACGCCAGCAAAAAATCCGCTCTGAATTCCAGAAAGTGGTGCAGGACATTGGAGAAAATTACCCCTATGAACTGCACTTTTACCAGAGTTCAGAACTGGGAGCCAATGCATTCGCTTTGCCTTCAGGGAACATTGTGATCACCGATGACCTGATCAAACTGGCCAGAAACGACAGGGAAATCCTGGGGGTGCTGGCCCATGAGGTGGGACATGTGATTCACCGCCATGGTCTGAAAAGCATTTACCAGAGCCTGGGGGTGTTCTTCATGATCTCGGTGGCCCTGGGAGATGTGGTTTCTCCCACGTCCCTGGCAGCTTCTGTGCCTGCTCTGCTGATCCAGAACGGTTACTCCAGGGGTTTTGAAGCCGAAGCAGACCAGACTGCAGGGAAATACATGCTGGCCCGTGGCTGGGGAACAAAGCCCCTGCAGGACATGCTGCAGAGGCTGATTGAAGACCATGAGGGTTCTGAAAGCACCACTTTGCTTTCCACCCATCCTGGAGTGCAAGAACGCCTGAAAATGCTGCAGCAAATGAAGCCCTGATCCTCTGCAGGGGAAATTTTCTGTTTGCTGTGAACTGTCAACTGTGAACTGTCCACTTCCCAAAACGGCACGTTCCCTCTGCAGGTTTCGATGAAGCTTTTAAACCCGCACCACCACACGGGCTTTGCTGTCCTGCAGATGGATGGAATCAATGAAACGCACCACCCTTGTGGAGTGTCCCATCACGATGGAATGGGTTCTGGCCCCTCCGCCGAAAGGCCGCACCCCTTCCAGCAGATCCCCATCGGTGATGCCCGTGGCACTGAAAACAATGTTGTCTCCGGGGGCCAGGTCGTTGGTTTTGTAGATTTTTTCTGTGGAGACGCCCATCAGCTTCAGGCGTTCCCGCTGCTCATCGTTCTCTGCGATGAAACGGCCCTGGAATTCGGCCCCCAGGCATTTCATGGCGGCTGCAGTGACCACCCCTTCCGGGGCACCTCCCCATCCCATCAGGGCGTGCACTCCGGTCCCACGGATGGCTGCAGCCAGACCTGCAATCACATCTCCTGCATTGATCAGCTTGACCCTGGCTCCAGCCTGACGGATTTGCTGGATCAGCGGGGTGTGGCGTTCACGGTCCAGCACCACAATCAGCAGGTCTTCCACGCTGCGCTGCAGGCTCATGGCGAGGGCTTTCAGGTTGGCCTCTACAGGCCAGTCCAGATTGACGTGCCCGAGGGCTGGAGGCGGAACCACCAGTTTGTCCATGTACACATCGGGGGCGTGCAGCAGACCGCCTTTTTCGCTCATGGCAATCACGGCAATCACATTGGGCAGGCCCTTGGCTGCTGCTTCGGTGCCCTCTACGGGATCCACAGCAATGTCCACCCTGTGGGAATGTTTGGTCTTCTGGCCCAGGTTTTCCCCGATGTAGAGCATGGGGGCCTCGTCCATTTCCCCCTCACCGATCACCACGGTGCCATCGATGTCCAGTTCATTGAGCACCTGACGCATGGCGTCTGTGCCAGCAGCATCCACTGCATTTTTGTCTCCTTTGCCAATCAGGCGGCTGGCAGCGAGGGCGGCCTGTTCGGTGACACGCACGGTTTCCAGTACAAGAGCACGTTCCATACATGGCTTTGTAACATGTGGAAAGGGTTCAATTGGTTTACAGTGTTGTAGTGTACTACACTGTTTTACCTGTTTTTCGGTTTACCAGAGTGAAATTTGTTCAGTACAACAGAACTTCTGGGCAAAAAACAGAAAAAAACTGTCTTGCAAGGCCTTTCTTTGTCTTCTGTTCGTACAAATATTTCTTTGCTTCATGAAGATGCATTTCACTTTAACTTCAGCAGGCATTCATGTAAAATTCATTCTGAAGCCCGAATGATGTGGCAGCAGTCATGGTCAAATGATGGTTTCGGAGGAAAAATGAAAAGATATGCCTGGATGCTTGGGATCCTGCTGGTGGGCTGTGCCCCCCAGAACACCTACACCTACAACTCCACTTTTGAATCCACCCCCACCGGTCGGGTTTACCACTCAAGTGTGATGGACATTTTGAGCCCCACAGTGAAAAAACCCACCCAGAGCAATCCTGAGGAGCTTTCCCGCCTCACTGCCCTGATCGACCTCAAAGAGATCATGGGCATTCCCGTGGGACGGGCTCCGGTGGCCAGCAACTGTGATGCCATGCACAGCTCAGAAGAAGTGATCGAAAAGAACAAAGAAAAAATCGAAAACGAGCAAGACAAAAACACAGACCCAGAAGAAGAAATCGACAACACCCGCTATAACACCCGCTACGAATATTATGTGCTTTCAGACCAGAACATGGTGTCTTACCTCAAACAGGTGCAAAACGACTCCATGGCCCGGGGGTACACCGGGATCACCCTGCGCTACCTCACGGAAAAAGATCCAGAAACCCAATTCTTCTTCCACTCGATCCTCTATTCTTTCCAGTACATGGGCGAAACCGATTACAACTCTGTGTTCGTGCATGTGGACAAAAACTTCAAATCCGGCAAGCTGGATCTGTGCGTGGTGTACGACGAACTCAAGTGAACCCAAAAGAAAGAATCCCGGGACGTCCCGGGATTCTTTCTTTTGGAGAGGTCGGTCAAGATCAGCCCACTGCTTTGGGACCCCTCAGGCCACTTTTCCCCATGCGTTTGGAAAGCACACCAGCAATGTCCTCTGGCTTCACACCCAGTTCTGCCATCACAAAGAGGGTGTGAAAGAGCAGGTCTGCGGTTTCGGTGGCCAGTTCTGCCACGTCGTTGTTTTTGGCAGCCAGCAGGACCTCTCCGGCCTCTTCAGGAATCTTCTTGAGGATGCGGTCCAGACCAGCTTTGTGCATGGTGGTCACATAAGACCCCTCAGGCTGGTGCTCAATGCGGTCCAGAATGGTTTTGTACACCTCGCTGACCACGAAACCCAGCTGGGTGTGCCCCTCTTCTTCCAGCAGGGGATTGTGGAAGCATGACTGCTTGCCGGTGTGGCAGGCTGGACCTTGCTGCTCCACCAGATACAGCACAGCGTCACTGTCACAGTCGTAGCGCACCCCCAGCACCTTCTGGGTGTGACCACTGGTTTTGCCCTTGATCCACAGTTCCTGGCGGCTTCTGGAAAAATAGGTGCCTTCTTTGTGGGTCAGGGTGTGTTCCAGGGCTTCCTGGTTGGCCCAGGCCAGCATCAGTACCTCGCCGCTTCTGGCATCCTGGGTGACCACAGGCACCAGACCATCTTCGTTGTATTTCAGTTCAGTCAGATTCATTCGACAAATCCCCTCACCTGAATGCCCCGTCCGGTCAGGTAATCCTTGACCTCCCGGACCGTCAGCATCCCAAAGTGAAACACACTGGCCGCCAGAGCAGCATCTGCTTTGCCCTCGGTCAGCACATCGTAAAAGTCTTCCAGTTTGCCTGCACCGCCCGAAGCCACCACCGGAACATCCACATGCTCTTTGACCGTGCGGGTGGCCACCAGATCGAAGCCGGACTGGGTGCCGTCTGCGTCCATCACGTTCAGCACGATTTCGCCCGCGCCCAGTTCCTGGCCTTTCTGGACCCACTCCAGCAGGTCGATGCCAGTGTCCACACGGCCACCGTTCAGGTGCACATTCCAGCCCGTGCCATCAGGCCTTTTCTTGGCATCGATGGACAGCACCACACACTGGGCTCCAAAGTGATCGCTGGCGGCCCGGATCAGGTCAGGGTTGCGAATGGCACTGGAATTCACCGAAATCTTGTCTGCCCCTGAGAGCAGCAAATTCCTGAAATCCTCCACGCTGTTGACGCCACCCCCGATGGTGAGGGGCATCATCACGCTCTCGGCCACATCACGGGCCACTTCCAGCATCAGTTTGCGGCCTTCATGGCTGGCGGTGATGTCGTAAAAGACCAGTTCATCGGCCTGTTCGTGTTCGTATTTCTGGGCAAGCAGGAGGGGGTTTCCGGCATCTCGGTGGTTTTCAAAGAATTTGACGTTCTTGACCACCCGGCCATTCTGGACATCCAGACACGGGATGATGCGCTTGGTAATCACAGCAGTCATTGTACGGGACGGGGGAGGGGAGTAAAGGATTTTGCGTATGCATCTTGGGTGCCGGGGGCGCAGGGCCGAGGGCCGAGGGCAAAAAGCCATCCACTTTCAGCCATCAGCGGTCAGCGGTCAGCATTTGACCTGTGGCTTTTGCCAAAGCATCATAAGCTCGGCTCTCGGCTCTCGGCGTAACCTCACAAATGGTATCATACCAATTCCAACATTTTGCCTATTTGGTATTTAATTGGTATTATTGCTTCAATCACCATTGAACGCGCCATTTCCCTGCACCATCCACGCGCTGAAAGGATTTCATGAAAAAGACCCTGATTTACGCCCTGCTGGCACTCACGGCTTCTCTGGCCCAGGCACAGGAGGCAAACCTTCCTGCGGCCCCCGGGCACATTGTGGTGGGCTACTACCCCTCCTGGGGCGTGTACGGCAAGAATTATTTCGTGCAGGACATTCCAGCAGACAAGATCACCCACATCAATTACGCATTCGCCAACGTGAATGCAGAAGGCAAATGCGTGCTGGGAGACCCCTGGGCAGACATCCAGAACGGCAACCTCGGGATGGTGGGGGAAGGAGAAAAAGCCCTCAAAGGCAACTTTGCCGCCATCAAGCACCTCAAAGCCAGACACCCCAACCTCAAAGTGATGATCTCGGTGGGAGGCTGGACCTTCAGCAAATACTTCTCGGTGGCGGCCCGCACCCCGGAAAGCCGCAAGGCTTTTGTGGATTCCTGCGTGAACATGTTCATCCTGGGGCAGTTTGATGGGGTGGACCCGCAGTACGGTCAGGGCGTCTTTGATGGCATCGACATCGACTGGGAATACCCTGTGGTGGTCGGCAATGAGGGCAACATCGTGGACCCCAGCGACAAGCAGAACTACACCCTCCTGATGGAAGAATTCCGTCAGGCGCTCAACAAGGTCTCGGTCAGCACCGGACAGGAATACCAGCTTTCCATTGCTGCCAGTGCCAGCCCCACCATCCTGACCCAGCACATGGAAACTGCCAACCTTGCCAACGTGCTGGACTTCATCAACCTGATGACCTACGACTTCCACGGAAGCTGGGACAGAACCACCAACCACCACAGCTCACTGTTCGCCTCTGGCAAAGAGCCCGCAGGAGACACCAACAGCGTGGAAAACACCGTCAAAACCGTGATTGGCCTGGGTGTGGACCCCAGACAGATCGTGGTCGGGGTGCCATTCTACGGCTACACCTTCAAAGAGGTGGGTTCTGAAGGCAACGGCCTCTACCAGCCCACCACCGGAGGAGCCCCCGGAACCCTGGGTGAAACCGGCATCCTCAGTTACTCGGACATCCTGAAACTGGAAATGAACCCCAATTACCGCAAATACCGCGACCGCCAGACCAAAACCGTGTGGCTGTACAGCAAAAAAGACCTGAATTTTGTGGCCTACGATGACCCGGACACCATCAAAGACAAGGTGGCCTTCATCAAGAAAATGGGTCTGGGCGGTGCCATGTTCTGGGAACTCAGCCAGGACGGTGGCAGCCTGCTGAATGTGCTGGATGCGGGGTTGAATCCTTAGACCCCCACCCCCGCCGCAGTCTTCGACTGGTCCTCCCCTGCAAGCAGGGGAGGAAAGGAAGTGTAACGAGCGAGGTGGGGTGAGGGTGGGGGACAGCATGTTATCCTGTCCCCCATGAAGGACCTTCCTGCTTGCGTTTTCGTTTATGGCACCCTGAAACCCGGTCACCGCAATTACGCCGTGGCTTTGAAAGCCGGTCCCCATGATGTGGTGGGACCGGCTTTGCTGTCCGGGTTTACCATGTTTGGCCTGACCCCCGAGTTCTATCCGGGCATCACTGAGGGAGAAGGCACCATTGCCGGAGTGGTCCTGAAGTACCATGACATGGACACCGCACTTCCCATTCTGGATGAGCTTGAAGAGCTGCATCTGGACCCACCGGGATACCGCCGGGACGTGCTGACGGTGCAATTTGAAGATGGCAGCACCCAGGATTGCATCGTCTACATTTACATCAGGCAGGCCAGAATGCAGCAGGAAGGCATTTATCCCATCCATTCGGGGGTCTGGCAGGAGGACTGAATTTGAAACTCTTGATTGGCACCGGAGGTTACACCAACGACGACTGGCTGGGCCTGATTTACCCAGAAGGCACCAAGCAGGGAGATTACCTGGGGATCTACAGCCGTTACTTCAACGCTGTGGAGGTCAACAGTTCGTTTTACGCCATCCCTGGTGAGAAAGCCTTTGCTGGGATGTTGCGCAAGACCGACAGCAAAACCATGTTCACGGTGAAACTCAACAAGGTCTTCACCCATGAGCGCAGTTACACCGAAGACGACGTGCAGCGCATGATCCTCAGCCCCAAACCCATCCGGGAAGCGGGCATGCTGGGGCCTTTTCTGGCGCAGTTCCCGTACTCGTTCAAGCGCACCCCGGAGCACCGCAAATACCTGCAGCATCTGGTGACGGCCTTTGAAGGGCACCCCCTGGCCGTTGAGTTCAGGCATGCTTCCTGGCTCAAAGATGAGGTGCTTGAAGCTTTCAAGGAACTGGGCATCATCTGGGTCAGCGCAGATTACCCTCCAATGGACGGTTTGCCTCCCTATCAGGTGCAGGCCAGCACAAAGACGGTTTACATCCGTTTGCATGGTCGCAACCAGGAAACCTGGTGGGAAGGCCAGAGTGCCTCGGACCGCCACGACTACCGGTACAGCGAAGAAGAAATTCAGGACATTGCAGACCAGATTGCCGTTTTAAAGGATGTGGACACGGTTTATCTGTTCTTCCAGAACACCACCAAAGGTCATGCCCTGTTCAATTACCAGACCCTCAAAGATGCCTTCAAACAGCATGATCTGGTGGTGGAGATTCCCAGGGGCTCTGGACTCTTCTGACCTCACCTGATCCAGGACAAGATGCCAGAAAAGCCCGGAAAACCGGGCTTTTTGTTTGCTCTTCTGGTTTACTGCTGCTCTGCAAACTTCTTGACCAGGGCTTCTGCACTGGCAGGGGGCACCATCTTGCTGACCTCTTTTGAGCCGTAAGAGGCAATTTCTTTGACCATGCTGGAACTGACATAAGACCAGCGGGTGGCGGCCATGATGAAGACGGTTTCCACATCGGGGTTCATCTGGCGGTTCAGGTGGGCGATCTGCAACTCGTACTCGTAATCCGAAACGGCCCTCAGACCACGAAGAATCACCGTTGCCCCTCTTTCCCGCATGTACTCCACCAGCAGACCACCAAAAGCCTCCACCCGCACATTGGGCAGGTGCTCGGTGGCTTTCCTGAGCATCTCCAGGCGCTCTTCAATGGTGAAGAGGTTTTTGGAGGCTTTGCGCTGGTTTTGCAGCACCGCCAGGGTCACTTCGGGAAAAAGCTTGCAGGCCCGAGACAGCACATCCATGTGTCCATTGGTGATGGGATCAAACGATCCCGGAAACACTGCTTTAATTGGCTGGATCATGCACCATCATAAACATGCCAGAAAGCGGTGTAGCAAATCTCAGCTTTCTTTCCAGTACAACGTCAGGGCGTTGCTGCCATACTCCCTGCGGTCCAGCGTGAAGCCTTCATGTTCTGGCAGGTGGGTTTTGTCCGGGTGCTGGATGATGATGACCCCATCCTCATTGACTGGGGCCTGGGTCAGCACGTGCAGGGCAATCTGTGGGATGTCTAAAGGGTAGGGGGGATCCACAAAAATGATGTCCTGCGGCCCCACACGGTTGACGTAAAATTTGACATCACCCAGGTGGATTTTGACTTTCAGGTTCAGCGCACGGGCGTTCTTGTCCAGGATGGTGACCGCTCCCTTACTGTTGTCCACCAGGGCCACCTGATACCCCCTGCTGGCAGCCTCCAGACCCACAGCACCGCTGCCTGCATACAGATCCAGAAAACTGCTCCCTTCTTCATAATGCTGGGCGAGGATGTCAAAGAGGCTTTTGCGGACTTTGGCTCCGGTGGGAACAGCAGTGGCAGGCACAATCAGGCTGCGGCCCTTGGCACTTCCCCCGAGGATTCTGAGGTTCGACATAATGGTCAATAGTAACAGCAGAAGGCAGAGAGCAGAAGGCAGAGAGCAGAAGGCAGAAGGCAGAAGACAGAAAGCAAGGAAGCCGTGGGCTGAGAGACCGTCCGAAAAGGCCATCAGGCAGCATTCTTTAGCGCTTCATGATCTGAATGCTGTGCCAGACGGCGAATCAGTAGGCGGATGTTGACCAGATAGATCCAGGCTTCGGTGGTTTGGGGCAAATATTCGTAATCTACCCGCAGACGACGGTGGCTGAGCACCCAGGCATTGGTCCGCTCCAGCACCCAGCGCTTTTTCAGCACCACAAAGCCTTTCTTTCGACTTTTCCATTTGGCAATGGCAGCCTGGTAGGTCTCAGCAGTGATGTCTTGACCTTCGATGAAAGCGTACCGACTGCCCGAGGAAGGGTGCTTGACCACTTCGACCTTCCAGGAGGTCTTTTGCAGGACCCAGTCTTGAAATTTTTCTCCGTTGTAGCCGTTGTCCACGAAGATCGTCTCTAGCCGGGGACATTTTTCTTTGGCGGCTTCGAGCAGGACTTTTCCACCCTCTCGTTCCTGGGTGCTGGCAGCACAGACCATCACATGCAGGATATTTCCTAGTGTGTCACACAGCAAGAAACGCTTGCGGCCTTTGACCTTCTTGCCTGCATCAAAGCCTCTCTCTAGCCCCCTTTTTGGGTGGTTTTCACACTCTGAGAGTCCAGAACAGCGGCACTGGGGTCTTCATTTCGTCCATCCAGGCTGCGATAGGTCCTGACCAGTTTCTGGCTGGCCTGCTCCCAGACGCCGGTTTTCTTCCAGAGTCGGAAGTATTCATAGACGGTCTTCCAGTGGGGAAAGTCGTGGGGGAGGCCCCGCCATGAGGTGCCCTGACAGAGCACATAGAGCAGAGCGTTGACGATTTCTCGTCGGTGGATGCGAGCTGGACGGCCACCGGGCTTGGTAGGTGGAATCAGGGGTTCGAGCAGTGCCCATTCACGGTCGGTGAGGTCACTGGGGTAAGGCTTTCTCGTCACAGACAGCATTTTATCAATTCAATGCTGTTTTGTCATGCTCAGACGGTTTTCGGACGGTCTCTGAGAATGGAAGAAATTTTGAGGTGTCCGATTTCTGCACCTTTGCCTGATTTTCAGAAAACCGTCTAGAATAAAAAAATGCACATCACTGCTGCAATTACCGCCGGAGGGAAGTCCAGGCGATTTGGTTCAGACAAGGCATTGTATCGGGTTGGACAGTACACCCTGCTGGAAATTGCGGCGCACAACCTGCATGCCTGCAACCAGAGGCTGATCATTGGGCCTTATGCATTGAAAGGCTGGCAGACCTACCCGGATCCTTTTCCCGGTGTGGGGCCCATTTCAGGTCTGGTTTCTGCTTTGCAGCATGCCCAGAATGGCTGGGTGTTTTTTACGGGGGTGGACATGCCCCAGCTGGATGCCCATTACTGGTCCCATTTGCACCACCACCTGAATCCCGATGTGCAGGTGATTGTGCCCCTCAATGAGGAAGGCAAGATGGAAGCCCTGGCTGCGGCTTACCATGTCAGTGCACTGCCGCATTTGCAGGCTGCACTGCAGGAACAGCGTTACGGGCTCCGTCAGGTGATCGAGAGGAAGCTCTTGCACCACACCCTTTCCGGTGTTCCCCAGCACCACTTCAAAAACGTGAACACCCGTCAGGACACCACAGATTTGATTGATGGCTGAGCAAAGCGAATAGAACGGTCAGAATGCCCAGACCACGCACAGTTCTTTTTGCGTAGATCAATAAACGGGATTTGACAGAAAACTGACATCTTCCTTTTTGTGTCATGAGACAATCAGGGCATGCTGCAACCCGAAACCCTGCTTGATTTGCATTTTGTCTCGGATCCCCAGGTACATGGTTCCCGGGTGGTCTTTGTGCGCTCCACCCCCCAGCAGAAAAAATACATTTCTAACCTTTACCTGTGGCAGGAGGGTGAACTGTTCCCCCTGACCCACGGTGAGCACCGCAACACCTCCCCCAGGTTTTCCCCGGATGGGCAGTCTCTGGCTTTCATCAGCAACCGCTCTGGGAAAAACCAGATTCACCTGCTCAGGCTGCAAGGCGGAGAAGCCCGACAGTTGACAGACCTGAACACTGACCCCTGGGATGTGCAGTGGAGCCCCGATGGAGAGCACCTGTCTTTTCTGGCAGGCAGTGCCAGACAGGATCAGGATGTGGTGTTCATCACCAATCACCGGGAATACCAGTTCAATGCAGAGGGCTTGCTGCCCGATCCTCCAGACCAGATTCACCTGCTCAGGGTCTCTGATGGATCCCTTTCTGTGCTGACCCAGGCTGAAATTTACATCACCGAACACCAGTGGCTGCCAGATGGTTCCGGGGTGGCTTACATTTCTGCCCCTTCAGATCAGGAGATGTCACAGGACCGCCAGTGTGTGTACCTGCAGCGTTTGCAGGGTCCATTGCAGCAGGTCATGGAGGCCAGTGCCCAGTTCAGCCAGCTGGCGGTTCAACCGGATGGTTCGGGTTTTGTGGTGGTGAAACGGGAGCACAACTGGCAGGATGCTCACCTGTACTACTACCACTGGGACGGCACCCACAAGCGTCTGGATGAGGGTTTTGATTATCCAGCAGGGAATTTCATTCTGGGAGACATGCAATACGGGTCTTACCCCAACCGTGCCCGCTGGCTGGATGCCCAGACTTTGCTGGCGGTTTACACCCTGGGAGGATCTTCAGGGCTGTTCACCCTCAAGCTTTCCGGGGAAGTGACCCCCCTCCTGCACCACCATGCCAGGGTGGTCAGTGCTTTCCAGGTGTGTTCTGGCAAGGTGACCTTCATTGATGAATCCTCCACAGAGCTTCCGGAAGTGTACCTCTGGGAGGATGGGGTGGTCACTCCGGTGTCCCAGCAGGGCAACCTGATTGTGGAGTGGGACATCACTGCGCCCCTGTCTTTGCGGGTGGGCAATGTGGAAGGGTGGGTGCTCCTGCCTGCTGGTGCAGCAGAACGGTTTCCTGTGGTGCTGAGCATCCACGGTGGTCCCCACATGGCTTATGGGCATGCTTTCATGCATGAGTTTCAGGTGCTGGTGCAGCAGGGTTATGCCGTGCTGTACTGCAATCCCAGAGGCAGCGTGGGATATGGTCAGAGCCACACTTCGGCCATTCAGGGCTGCTGGGGCAGTGTGGATCAGGATGACCTGCTGTCCTTTCTGGATGCCGCCCTTTCCCAGTACAGCCAGCTTGATCCTTCACGAATGGCTGTGATTGGGGGCAGTTACGGCGGTTACATGGTCAACTGGATCACGGCCCACACCACCCGCTTCAAACGGGCCATCACAGACCGCTGCCTGTGCAACCTGGTGTCTTTTGTGGGCACCTCGGACATCGGAGCTTTTTTTGGACCCCATGAATGGGGCTCAAATCCCTACACAGGAGATCCCGAGGTGCTCTGGAACCTCAGCCCCTTAAAATACGTGTCTCAGGTGAAAACCCCCACCCTGGTGGTGCACAGCGAACAGGATTTGCGTTGCCCTCTGGAGCAGGGCCAGCAGTGGTACGCTGCCCTGAAAACCCTGGGCATTGAAACCCGTTTTGTGCGCTTCCCGGAAGAAAACCACGAACTTTCCCGTGGGGGCCGCCCGGACCGCCGGGTGGTGCGCCTGAAAGAGTACCTGAACTGGCTGGGTGGGCTTTAAAGTGTTGCTCAACATAAACATGGGGAGAAATTGTTTGAGGAAGTTTACAGTGCACAGTTTTCAGTGAGCAGTTTTCAGAGGTGAGCTTCAAACAACTTCAAAAACCAGCAACCATTGTTTATTGGGTTGCTGGTTTTTGATTTTTACTGTCTGCTTTAAACCGTCCACTTTTAAGGCAGGGCTTTGGTCAATTCCAGCGCTTTGCCAGCGTTCAGCAAGCCTGCTCCACATCCCTGGGTGCAAGCCCCAGAAGGCAGCACCGTCACGGATTTCTTCAGGATGTCTTTCACCTGAGCAGGGGTGATTTTGGGCTTCAGGGCGTACATCAGGGCAACGACACCAGACACCTGGGGGGTGGCCATGCTGGTGCCTTCCATGAAAGCGTAGTACCACTCTTTGCCGTCTTCGCTCCACAGATCAGAGAGGATGCCGTCGCCGTAACCGTCGTTGTTGTCATCACGGGTGGTGTCTCCACCGAAAGCTGCCAGGGTGACATTGGCCCCGAAGTTGCCATAGTAGGCGCGGGTCATGTTGAGGTTCACTGCCGTCACAGCGATCACGTTGTTGCAGTTGGCAGGAGAGGACCCGGAGGCATTCTTGCCATCGTTCCCGGCGGCCACCACCACGGTGACCCCACGGGCCACTGCATCATTGATGGCATTCTGGTAGGTGATGGGGCAGGCAATTCCGGTGTAAGCCCCCAGGCTCATGTTGATGACTTTTGCAGGGTTGGGGTTGGGAATCATGTTGGCCACAGTGATGCCAGCTGCCCAGCGGATCGCATCGGCAATGTCAGCCATGGAGCCACCACACTTGCCCAGCACCCTCAGGTTCTGGATTTTGGTGGTCCAGCCCACCCCGGAAACCCCTTCGGTGTTGTTGGTGGCCCCGGCGATGATGCCGTCCACGTGTGTACCATGCCAGGAGTTCTCGTAGGTGATGCCGTCGTCACAGGTGCCACCGTCGCCCACGTCGGTGGGGTCGTTGTCCCGTCCGTTGCCGTCTCCACCCATTTTGGGATCGCTGAGGAAGTCAAAGCCAGTGACGTAGTTGGGCATCAGGTCAGGGTGCTTGGTCTGGCCGGTGTCCAGCACGGCCACCACCACGTTGCTGCCTCTGGTGTAATCCCAGGCTTTGGGGAGGTTCAGTTTGGGCATGTGCCACTGCAAAGAATAAAACTGGTCGTTGGGCACCGCGTAAGGCTTGAACACATAGTTGGGTTCGGCATACTCAATGTCGAAGAACTTGTTCAGCTTGTCCAGGGCCTGACGGGTTTTCTTGTCCAGGGCATCCAGGGCGCTACCTCCGGCTTTCACATCCAGACCCAGCACGGAAACCGACAGGCCAGAGTCCTCAGAAAACTCCACCAGGAAAGAGCCATCTCCGAGTTCACGGATGGGAGACAGGTTGATGCCTGCTTTGGCCAGTTGTTTGAAAATCCCGTTGGCATTGCCTTTTTTCTTGAATTTCACAATCAGCTGACCAGGCACCACACCCACAGGCTGGGTCCGGGCATGCTGGTTCTTTTTGGTGGTGACCTCTTTGTTTTTCTGTGCGGATGCAACCCCGCAAAGCAGAAGACCAATCAGAAGTGCAGATTTCATTCTCATGCTTCAGTTATAGGCAGCAGCACAGTGAGAAAGGACACGGGACTCTAAAGGTTTGCTTCAGGAGGGGCCTTCCTGAATGAAAACTTAAGATGTCACCTGCTTTCCCAACATGTCGTATATATAGAGCATATGGCATCTGACTTCCCGGCACTTGAACTGCAAAATGTACAGAAAACTTTCGGAGCATTTACAGCTGTCCATCACCTCAGCCTGAACATCGCGGCAGGCCAGATTTATGGTCTGCTGGGACCCAACGGAGCAGGCAAAACCACCACGCTGCGCATGATTGCAGGCCTCCTGATCCCAGATCAGGGAAACATCCGCATTCTGGGGGAAAGTGTGGTGTCCCATCCTCAGCAGGCCAAACGCCCGCTGGCCTACCTGCCAGATGAACCCCTGCTGTATGGCAAATTGCGCCCCATGGAACACCTGGAATTTGTGGCAGGACTGTGGGGCATGAAAGCCTCTGAGGCATACAGGGAAGCGGAAGAACTGCTGAAATGGCTGGATTTGTGGCAGCACCGCAGTGCCTTCACCGAAAGCTACTCCAGAGGCATGAAGCAAAAACTGGCCCTGGCTGCTGCCCTGATTCACAAACCCCAGGTGATGGTGCTTGATGAACCCCTCACTGGTCTGGATGCTGCCGCTGCCAGACAGGTGAAAGACCTGCTTTCCCAGTTTGTGAAAGACGGCAACACCGTGGTCCTGACCACCCACATCCTGGAGGTTGCAGAGCGCATGGCAGAACGCATTGCCATCATCAACAAAGGCCAGATCATTGCAGAAGGTTCCTTGCAGGAATTGCGCACCCAGAGTGGCGACACCGAAGGCAGCCTGGAAGATGTCTTTCTGGACCTGGTGGGTGAGGCATGAAACCAGGAAGCCTGCCCTGGCTTCTCAGGTTTGAACTCTTGCTGTACTGGCGCAGCCTCTGGTCTTCCAGCCAGAAATGGGCGGTGGTGTTGCTGGGGGGGGTGGTGCTTGGGGCCACGGTTGGATTGTGGTTCCTGCTGAGGGAACAGAGGGGGTTGCTGGTTGGTTCTCCAGCAGAACTGCCCCAGCCCCTGTTGCTGCCTTTCACCCTGTTGGGCCTGATGGCAACGCTGCTGATGGTGACCACGGCCATCCAGAACAGCCTGCAGATGATGTTTGAACGCAAAGATCTGGATTTGCTGATTTCTTCCCCTGTGGGCACGCGTGGGATCTTCACGGTGCGGGTGCTGGGTGTGGTGATGACGGTCAGCATCTGGTGGGTGCTGTTTGGCCTGGTGATGGGGTTGCTGGGCCTGCTGCTGGGCACCTGGAGGTTTCTGGGTGTGCCGCTGGCCTTTCTGACCCTGGGCAGCCTGATTTCCACCATGGGGGTGGGCCTGACTTTTCTGCTGGTCCGCAACCTGGGATTGCAGCGCACCCGCACCCTCGTCCAGACCCTGACGGTGTTGCTGGGTGCCCTGATTTTTGTGGCCACCCAGTTGCCCAACCTGCTGGGGAGCACTGGAACAGGCGGGAACCTGCTGGGATCCTGGATGCTCAGGGTTCAAACGCTTCCTGCATCTTCACCCATCTGGTACTGGTCCAGAAGCCTGTGGCTGGAACCCTTGCCCACCCTGTTCATGCTGGTGATCAGTGTGGCCTTGCTGGTGGGGGTGGTGCTGTCCTCCCACCGGGCATACCTGAAAGGGGCCAGTGAGGCCAGCGGTTTCAGTCGGCCCAGAACAACCTCACTGAAAGCTTCACCCTTCCGGTCTGGTGTGTTTGGGTTGTTGTGGTTCAAAGAGTGGAAGCTGATTTTGCGGGATCCCGCCCTGTTCTCACAATTGATCATGCAGGTGATTTACCTGCTTCCCCTGTTCTTCATGCTGTTTGGCGTTGGAAGAGGCAACCGCATGACCAGCATGATGACGCCCGCTTTCTGGGTGGCGGCAACCGTGATGGTGTCTTCCAGCCTCACGGTGTGGCTGGGGCGCATTTTCATTGCTGCAGAAGACCTGCCAGACCTGCTGGCCATGGCTCCACACCCCAGAGGCAGCCTCAGAAAGCAGAAAATGTGGGTGACCTTGCTGCCCGTCTTTCTGCTTTTTATCCCTCTGGCCCTGGTGCTGGGAAGAAGCGACCCTTCCCTGATGCTGCTGGGTGCTGCTGTGTTGCCTGCCAGTTGCCTGACCCTGACCTACATGCAGACCCAGTGGGCACAGCCCATCAAGCGTGCTGACCTCATGCAAAAAAATGGCAAAGCACAGGGTGGGGTGTTGCAGGGTTTTGTAGAGCTCTTTACCTTTGTGGGATGGGCTGGACTGGTGGCTGCTTACGGACAGCACAACACCACCTGGATGCTTATTGCACTGGCTGTGGGCATTTTCTTCCCTGTGTTTTTTGCTTTGCTGAACCACAGGAAACAGAGTGCACTGGGATATTGAAGGCAGGGGAGACTGAGAAGGCTGAGGGGTAGATCCCCTGTCAGCGTTGAAGGGTTATTTGTCTGAGAGCCCTGGGGGTGAGATCCCCCCGCTTCTCGCATTTGCTCGAAGGTCCCCCCTTAACGAAAGGGGGTTGGTCTAGAACGAGAAAAATCCCCCTTCGTTAAGCGATCCAGTGCCGACCGGGCCGTCCCGGAGGCACGTGGTCAGGATCAAGAAGGGGGACAGCCTGGAGGCGTCAGCGAAAGGCAGGGGGATCTTACCCGCAGCAATCTCAAACAGCAACCTTATTTCGCCTCGTACCAGCTTTTCCCCACCCCAACTTCCACGGTCAGGGGCACTTTCATTTCGTAAGCCCCTTCCATGCAGGATTTGAGGATCTTGCTGGCCTCTTCCACACGGTCCTCGGGAACTTCCAGGACCAGTTCATCGTGGACCTGCAGGGTGAGTCTCGCTCCGGTGCCTTGCAGTTCTCTGTCCAGGGTCAGCATGGCTTTTTTGATGATGTCTGCAGCGGTGCCCTGGATGGGCATGTTGTAGGCCACCCGTTCTGCAGCTTCTCGGGCCACCTTGTTTTTGGTGTGGATTTCGGGAACGTAGCGCCTGCGGCCCAGCAGGGTTTGCACATAGCCGTGTTCACGACAGAACGCCAGGGTGTTTTCAATGTACTCGCGGATTTTGGGGTAGATGTTGAAGTAACGCTGGATGAAGGTGTTGGCCTCTGCGTAACTGATGCCCAGTTCGTTGGTGAGGCGGTGGGCACTCATGCCGTACAGCACCCCGAAGTTGATGGTTTTGGCTGCGCGGCGCTGCATGGGGGTCACGAACTCCTCGTGCATGTTGTAGATCTGCGCTGCGGTGCGGCGGTGGATGTCTGCATCGTGCAGGTAGGCATCAATCATGCTGGGGTCGCCGGAGATGTGGGCCAGGATGCGCAGTTCGATCTGGCTGTAATCTGCGGTCATCACCACGTTGCCGGGTTCTGCAATGAAGCCTTTGCGGATTTCACGCCCCAGATCAGAGCGCACCGGGATGTTCTGCAGGTTGGGGTTCAGGCTGCTTAGGCGACCTGTGGCAGCCACCGTCTGGGCAAAAGTGGTGTGCAGGCGTCCGGTTTTGGGGTGCACCAGAGAGGGGAGGGGATCCAGGTAGGTGCCTTTGAGTTTGGCCATTTCCCGGTATTCCAGCAGGCGGCCCACAATGGGGTGCTCTTCCCGCAGTTCTTCCAGCACGCTGGCCGCTGTGGAGCGTTTCCCGGTCAGTTTGGTCTTCTTGCCGCTGGCCAGTTGCAGTTCGTCGTACAGGATGGTTTCCAGCTGGTCACGTGAGTTGACATTGAATTCTTTGCCTGCAAAACCGTAAATGGCCTGTTCCAGGTTGCGAAGCTGTTGCCCCACACTCTCTGATAGGCCTTTCAGGAAGGGCACGTCCAGTTTGACCCCGGCCAGTTCCATGCGGGCCAGCACACAGGCGAGGGGCTTTTCCAGTTCCTCGTACAGCTTTTTCTGTTCTGCATTGAAGAGTTTTGGCAATTCATCCAGCATTTTGCGGGTCAGGCTCGCCTGCTGAGCAACATCTTCAGGCCATTCACTGTGCAGGTACCGCTGGGCCACATCTGCTGCACTGGCAAAATTGGGGTCCAGCACGTAAGCCATCAGGAGGGGATCGTCTCCGGGGTCCACCTCGATGCCGTTCAGGGTGGCCAGGGTGGCGAGTTCCTTGGCGTTGGCCGCCTGCACACTCTCCTGACCTTCCAGCACGCTGTAACTGGGGGGCAGGGCCAGATATGCAGCCTCCTCGGTGGCGTAGGAGATGGCTTTGAGGTCTGCATTCAGGTCATGGAGCTTGCTGACCCCGAAAGCCCACACGGCCCCCTGGGGCGCATCCTGCCATTCGGTGGCGACTTTTGCCGACACCTGGGTGCCCACCCCCAGTTCTTTTAAGAGCGAACGGAATTCCAGTTCGTTCAGCAAATCCCGCAGCTCGTCTTCCTGCATGGAACGCTGGTGTGCTTCCGAAAAATCCAGGCTGATGTCCAGGTCGGTGACCATGCAGGACAGCTCACGGGAAAACAGCACATCGTCGTAACTGGCCAGGATTTTGTCTGCCACCTTGGGGGGTTTGAGGGTGCCGTTTTTGGCGGCTTCCAGAATGGCATCCAGGGTCTGGTGTTCCTGCAGCAGTTTGGCAGCGGTTTTCTCCCCGATGCCCTTCGCTCCCGGGATGTTGTCGCTGGCATCACCAATCATGGCCCGGAAGTCCACCCATTGCTCTACCGTGACCCCGTATTTCTCTTTCACGCCGTCTTCGGTCATCAGGGACCAGTCGCTGCGGATCACCTGCACGTTCTTGTTGATCAGCTGGTAGGAATCGCGGTCGCTGGTCAGGATGTGAACGATGTAGCCTTCTTTTTCGGCTTTCTTGGAGAGGGTTCCGATGATGTCATCGGCCTCGTAGTTCTCAACCTCAAAGCGGCGGATGCCCATCAGGTCCAGGGTCTGCTTGATGCGTTTGATCTGGCCGGGAAGGTCCTGGGGCATCTCTGCCCGACCCGCCTTGTACCCCTCGTACTGGTCGTGCCGGAAGGTGCGGCCCAGATCAAAGGTGACCAGAATGCAGTGCCCCTCGTCTTTGAGCAGGCGTGTGATGGTTTTCAGGAATCCGAAAACGGCGTTCAGCGATTCGCCTTTGGAGTTGGTCAGGGATGTGATGGCAAAGTAAGACCGGAAAGCCAGGGCATGGCCGTCCACAATCACAATTTTCTTGATTGCAGCACCCGAAGAATTCGTTACAGACATAATCTTATTGTACCAAGAAGCTGCAACAGAAACGAGTTTTCGCACCCCTCAAACAGAAAACCCTCTCCGATCAGGAGAGGGGAGATCTGCAAAACCTGGTTTACTTGACCCCGACCACTTCCACATCAAAAATCAGGGTGGCATTGGGGGGAATCACGCCGGGAATGCCATGGCGGCCATAAGCCAGATCACCAGGAATGGTGAGTTTGGCCTTGTCTCCCACTTTGAGTTGCAGCAGGCCCTGGTCCCACCCGGCAATGACGTAACCGATGCCCACAGGAAATTCCAGGGGTTCACCGCGGTCCAGGGAAGAATCAAATTTCTTGCCGTTTTCCAGGGTGCCGGTGTAATGCACCCGCACCGTCTGGCCCTTCTGAAGCTGGGGGCCGTTGCCTTCGTGCAGTTTTTCAACAATGAGTCCTGACATGACGGTCAGTCTAACACTTTAAAACGCATGGCAGACCAGACTCTGTCTACAGAAACCATCCCGATGCCTTCGAGTCCCAGCGGTTTCAGGTGGGTGTAAAGGGTGTCCCGGTTGAAGGTTTTGTTGCCTTTGGGATAAAGGAGCCACAAAAGGGTTTTGCTGCTGGTCGCTGCTTTGATGGCATCCAGCAAACCATCAAGCTCGCTCTGGTTGTGCAGATAAACCAGCACAGCATCAGGCTTTTCGGTGGTGTTGGCTTCAATCCATTCCTCGGGTCTGGGACTGGGATTTCCAAACACCTGAATCTGGTGCCCGGGTTTCAGGCGCATCTTCTGGAAAGCAGACTTCTCTGGTTTCTCTGCTGGTTTTTCCATCATGGATTCAGTTTAAGGGGTCAAGGGCTGAAACCCCTTTTGCAGAAACTGCAGCAGCAGTAAGATGCACTCAGGATGAACACCCCCGATTACAGCCTGAATTTCTCTGCCTATGAATGGGAAGAGCTCTGCGAAGCCCCGGTGCTGGCCGGAATCACCGTGATGGACGCGCACCCTTCGGGATGGCTGGGCAGCCTGGAAGAACTCAGGAGCCTGAAAGCCTGTCTTGCCCCTGTGCCAGACGACCATTCCCTGATTGTCGAGGTGAAAAAATCCATCCTGGCCCAGGATCTGATTGGTCCAGAACGCCAGAAATCCTTTGCTGAGATCAGGGAACGCACCCTGCAGGTGCTCAGAAACCTGTCTGCTGTTCTGCCAGACCGTCTGGATGAGCCCTCCCAGACTGCTTATCTGCAATTCATCAAAAACCTGATGGAAAGGGTGGCAGATGCGGCCAGAGAAGGGGGCATCCTGGGTTCGCAGACCCAGAACATCAGCCCCCAGGAACGCGCGGTGATTGAGGAGCTTTCTCGCGCTCTGGACCCAGAATGAATCACCCAGGTCCAGGTTGCTGACCTCTGCTGAAAGCAGTAAGATCCGGTCATGGACCTCAAACCCCAGCACCTTGTGGAATACAACTTTGACGACCAGGACTGGAATGTCCTGCTGACCACCCCGATTCTGGCAGGCCTGACCGTGGCCCACGCCCATGCTTCTGGCTGGACGGGGGTGCAGGAAGAATACCGCGTTCTGGCCAACTGCTTTGAGGAAACGGCAGACGACCACGCCGTGATCGTGTATCTGAAGTCCGAAGTGCTCAAACGGGGCCTGCTGGACGAAAAACGCGGCACCAACGGCACAGAACTCAAATCCCTGGCCCAGGGACAGATCCTGATGGTGCGCGGCCTGCTGGAACGCAAGAGCAACAGCGAAATTTACCGTGCTTACACAGATTTCCTGGGCAAAGTGCTGAGTCGGGTGGCCGGGGCCGCCAGAGAGGGTGGCCTTTTCAATGCCGAGCCCAACAAGATCAGCGACCTGGAAATGCAAGTGATGGCCGACCTACTGAAAATGCTGGATTGATCCGGTCAGACAGAGCAGCACAAACAGAAAAGGCGCCAACTGGCGGCTTTTCTGTTTGTGGGAGGGCTCAGTAGACGCTGGTTTTCCCTGGAAAGAGGGTCTCAATGCGGGCCAGCACATCATCAGAAAGCTTCACGCCAGCAGCCCGGATGTTGTCTTCCACATGGCTGACTTTTGTTGCTCCGATGATGGCGCTTGACACCCCCTTCTGACGCAGCACCCAGGCCAGGGCCAGTTCGCTGCGGGTCAGGTTCAGGTCATCGGCAATGGCTTTGAATTGCCTGACCTTCTCCACGTTTTCATCGGTCACGAAGCGTTTGGCGAAACCCTCGTTCTGCGCCATGCGGGTGCCTTCGGGAATGCCGTTGTCGTACTTGCCGGTCAGCATGCCCATGCCCAGAGGGCTCCAGACCACCAGCCCCAGACCGTGCGGGTCGGTGTAGGGCAGGATTTCCTTCTCCACCCGGTCCCGGTACATCAGGCTGTACTGGGGCTGCTCGACCACGGGGGCATGCAGGCCGTTGGCTTTTGCAAAGGCCACGGCTTCGGCAATCTGGGCTGCGGTCCATTCGCTGGTCCCCCAGTAAAGGGCTTTGCCATCCCGCACCACCTGATCGAAAGCCATCACGGTTTCCTCGATGGGGGTTTCCAGGTCATAACGGTGGGCAAAGTAAATGTCCAGGTATTCGGTCTGCAGGCGCTTCAGGCTGCGGTCAATGCTGCCCAGAATGTGCTTGCGGCTCAGGCCCCGGTCGTTCACATCATCGGACATGGGCCAGTAGACCTTGCTGGAGATCACCAGACGGTGACGGGGGAGTTCTTTCAGGACATTCCCCATCATTTCTTCGGATTTGCCTCCAGCGTACACATCAGCCTGATCAAAGAAGTTGATGCCCGACTCGTAGGCTTTCAGGATGATGTCTCGGGTCAAATCGGTGTCTGTCACCTGGTTTCCGAAGGTCACCCAGCCTCCCAGAGAAATTTCGCTGACCTTCAGGCCACTTCTGCCCAGTTTGCGGTATTCCATGTTTCGCTCCTTAAAAAATGGCAGTTGATCGGGAACACTTTACTGTTTTGATCCACTTTCCAAAGCCGTGGAAGCTCACAATTGAGGGTAAGCCAGACGGCTTAGGGCGGGTTTTCAGTTCACAGTTTTCAGTACGCAGCAGAAACCTTTGCAGACCGCTGGGACTTGTCAACCTCCCTGCTGAAAAAGCACCTGGCTTCTCTCATGTTTTGCTGACAGCTGATGGCTGATGGCTGATCGCTCTCTCAAATGCTGTTGTAACGGTCCCGATGAATCACGTAAGCCATGGCCAGCGTGGAGAGCACCGAAATCAGGGAACTCAGGCCGTAAGACACCAGAGGGAGGGTGATACCGGTCAGGGGCAGCAGGGACATGGTGGCTCCCATGTTTTCCAGGGATTGGGCCCCCATCTGGCCCAGCACCCCTGCAAACAGCAACTGGTCCTGCAAGTGCGGGCTTTCTCCGCCCATCACTGCCAGCCGCCAGAACAGCGCCCCAAACAGCACCAGCAGGAAGATGGCCCCCACAAAACCCTGCTCTTCAGCCCAGGCTGCAAAAATAAAATCGGTGTGAGGGAAAGGCACAAAGCCGTTCTGGGTCTGGGTGCCCTGCTTGTAGCCCTTGCCCATCAGGCCCCCTGATCCAATGGCAATCATGCCCTGCACCTGCTGGTAGCCATAGTTGCGGGCATCTTTCATGGGGTTGATGAAGATGGTCAGGCGTTGCTGCTGGTAAGGCTGCAATTTCGGATAGACCACCGTGGGAAAAGCAATGGCCACCGCCACCACCACCGCCAGAAAATGCCAGATGGGAATGCGGTACACCAGCATCATGCCTGCAAAGATTCCGCTGAGCACCATGGCTCCCCCGAAATCTTCTTTGATCACCAATCCCAGGATGGGCAGGAACAAGAGCAGGGGAAAGAAGTAACTCCTCAGACCCTGATAACCACCTTTCATCACCCTTGCAAGGGTGATGATCAGGGCCAGTTTGGCAATTTCCAGAGGCTGGAATTGCAGAGGGCCAATCACCAGCCAGTTGCGGGAACCGTTGACCTCGCGGCCAATCACCATGGTGGCGACCAGCAAGAGCAAAGCCAGACCGTAAATCAGAAAAGAGAAACGGTACAGACGTTCTCTGCCCGTGACCCACAAAATGCCCATGGGAACCAGACTGATGCCGATGCCCAGAATCTGTTTTTGAAAATCTGCAGGGGTGGCTGCAGAACTGACCGCCACCAGACCCACACCAAGCAGGGCCAGGATCAGCAGGGGGAGTGCAACTTCATACCGAATCATCAGTAACAGGGTAAAACTTTTGGCTTTCAGGTGTATGAAAACGCACTGGATTCAGGGTGCTGCAGACCAGACAAAAAAGTTGTCTGCGGTGGATTTGCCGCTCGCACCGCAGACTGCCGCTTGAAGAGAAGGAAAGGAGTGAGAACCAGACTTCGTTAAAACGCTCAGAGGAGGCATCTGCCGCAACGCCTGCCCGTGATCGGGTTCTCCAGAAGGAGAGGGGAGAGGGCTTGAAAACGTCATCTTAAAAAGAGGACTTCTGGCGGATTTTTGGCCTCAAAATGACCTGAGAAATGTCAGGAAGGCCAGACGGTTCTGAAAAGTTGATCCACGAAAAGGGATCTCTGGGGAAAAGGCTGTTCTCTTTTTGTGCTGTGAAACAGATTTTTTCTGTTTCTTGAAAAAGAAGGGCTTACTGGTGGAGTTGAAAGGTGATGATTTTCAGGAAAGGAGGATGGGAAACCCTTCACTGGAACGTTGTTTTGACTGGAAAGCGCTTTCAGATGCATGGGTTCTCCTCCTTTCTCGGAAAATCAGATCTCATTCCAGCTCGGTATAGCGGAAGAAATCGAAGTCAGCGGCTTTGCGGGTGCCGCCGAGGTCCTGGACACACATGCCCACAAAAGCGCCCGTGAAAGCCAGACCATTCACGTAGTCATCGGAGAGCTTGCTGGACTGGAAATCAGGCCCCAATCGGGTCCAGTTCTGACCATCCAGGGCGTAACTGAAGTGGAAGGTGTCGTGCTGGAAAGTCACCCGCATCCAGACTTTTTGCTGGTGTGGATCAAGAGGAATTTCTGTGGTGGGTTCATCGTATTTGCCTGCATCGCACTGCAGCAGTTGCAGGTTTCTGCCATTTTCTTCACTGAAGCTGACCCGCAGGTAAACCCAGTGGCGCACATCGTAGAAAGCAACCAGACCTGCCATCTGCTGGAAGCTTTCGGGTGAAAATTCCACACAGGTTTCTGCTTCTGCTCTGAAAGCTTGCAACCTTCTGGCGATCAGGCTCTGTCTGTGTCTGGAGAGCAGGGATTCCTGTCCTTTCAGACGCAGGAAACCGGGTCTTTCAGAGAGGCTCAGCCAGTGTTCTGTCACAGGAATGCGCAGGCTCTGGAAGTGCAGGTTGAGGGTTGGAGAATCAAAGCCGTCCAGCTCAGGCTCTTTTGGCCAGGGGTGGGCAGGAAGTTGGGGCGCAGGAACGTCCTGTTCAGGGGTGTTCTTGCCCGAAACCAGCCTCAGCCAGCCCTCTTCAGTCCATTCCACCTTTTGCAGGGAGGTTTCCCGACCCAGCAAGCAGTGTCCCAGCGTTCCGGTTTCCAGGGGTCTGCCACACAGGTGGGCCAGGTACCATTCGCCAGATGGGGTGTCTGTCAGGCTGGCATGACCGGCTTTCTGGATGGGCAGCTCTGGATGGTTTCTGGAGGTCAGCAGGGGCGTCTGGGGATCCAGTTCGTAAGGACCATCCAGGGTTCTGGAACGGGCCACGGTCACCGCATGGTCGTAACTGGTTCCGCCTTCAGCCACCATCAGGTGATAGAAGTCACCTCTTTTGTAGATGTGGGGGCCTTCGGTCAGGCCAATGGAAGAACCAGAAAAGATCTTCTTGATGGGTCCGACCAGTTTCTGCTGCACGGCATCGTATTCCTGCAACACGGTTCCGGCGAAGGGGTTTTTGCCTTTGCGCCAGTCCCACAGCATGTTGACCAGCCATTTTCTGCCGTCATCATCGTGAAAGAGGCTGGGGTCAAAACCGCTGCTGTTCAGGTAAATGGGTTCACTCCAGGGACCTTCGATGTTTTCTGCGGTCACCAGGTAATTGTGGGTGTCTTTGAAAGGCTCCCTCAAATTGCCCCAGTGTTTCACATCGGTGTAGATCAGGTAAAACCTCTCACCATCGTGGGTCAGACAGGGTGCCCAGATGCCACCAGAGTCAGGATTGCCCAGCATGTCCAGCTGGGAAGTGCGATTCAAAGGGCGGGTCAGCAGTTTCCAGTTCACCAGATCGCGGGAGTGGTGGATCTGCACTCCGGGAAACCACTCGAAGGTGGAGGTCGCCAGATAGAAGTCCTCACCGACCCGCAGAATGCTGGGATCAGGATTAAAACCCCGCAAAACGGGGTTCTGGATCCTGTGGGCTTGCGGCCCAGCAGGGGTTATTGCTGTTTCAGGAAGTCCTGATACCATAATGCACTGTCTTTCAGGATGCGCTGCTGGGTTTCGTAGTCCACATAGACCACCCCGAAGCGTTTGCTGTACCCAAAGGCCCACTCAAAGTTGTCCATCAGGGACCACACGAAGTAACCCTTCAGGGGCACTCCGGCTTCGATGGTTTTGTGGGCAGCTTTGAAGTGCTCGGAGAGGTAATTGATGCGGTCGGTGTCATGCACCTGGCCGTCGTCTGCCACCTTGTCCGGGTAAGCTGCGCCGTTCTCGGTGATGTAGATGTCAGGCAGGTTGTAGTCCTTGTGCAGGCGGATCAGCAAATCACTGAGGCCAGAGGGGTATTCTTCCCAGCCCATGTCGGTGTACTTGGTGTCTGCGGGAAGTTGCTGGTCTGCCGTGGACACAAAAGCACGGGTGTAATAGTTGATCCCCATGAAATCAATGGGCTGTGAAGACAGGGCCAGGTCTCCGGGCAGCACGGTGGGGCGCACGTCTTCGCTGTAGTGGTCCCACACGTCCTGGGGGTAAGAACCTTTCAGGATGGGGTCTAAAAACCAGCGGTTGCCCTTGCCATCGGCAAGCCAGGCTTCGGCTTTGTCGGCTTCAGTTTCACTGGCAGCGTAGGCAGGGGTGAGGTTCAGCACAATGCCCAGCTGGCTGGTCAGGTTCATGGTTCGCAGGCGTTGCAGGGCCAGACCGTGTGCGAGGTGCAGGTGGTGGGCCACGGCCAGTGCAGCTTTGCGGTCGAACTTGCCGGGAGCGTGGTGCCCCAGTTCGTTGGACAGGATGGACACGCACCAGGGCTCATTGAAGGTGGCGTAACTCTTGACGCGGCTGCCCAGGCGATCAGCAACCACAGCTGCATAATCTGCAAAGTAATAGGCCACATCGCGGTTTTCCCAGCCTCCAATGTCCTGCAGGCACTGGGGCAGATCCCAGTGGTACAGGGTCACGTGGGGCTCGATGCCGCGCTCGATCAGGCCGTCCACGATGCGCTCGTAGAAGTCCAGGCCTTCCTGGTTGATTTCACCTTTGCCGCTGGGAATCACGCGTGGCCAGGCGATGGAGAAGCGGTAGGCTTGCACTCCCAGGCTCTTGATCAGATCCAGGTCCTGTTCCCACAGGTGGTAGTGGTCGCAAGCCACCTCTCCGTTGGTCTGGTCAATGATCTTGCCTTCGGTGGCGCAGAAGGTGTCCCAGATGCTGGGACTGCGCCCCCCTTCAAAGGTTGCACCTTCAATCTGGAAGCTGCTGGTGGCCGTGCCCCACACAAACCCTGTGGGGAACTGGGGCATGCCCAGAGCAGAAACTTTTTGAATCGGATCGGCGGATTTGACAGTCATCTGAAAGTTCCTTACCCTTTCACTGCCCCGGAGGTGATCCCGGAAACCAGTTGGCGTGAAGTGAAGACGAAGAGGATCAGGAGGGGAATGGTGGCAATGGAGGTGCCAAGCAGCAATGCTCCCCATTCGGTGGTGCTCAGGCCCTGCAGGCTGCGCAGCACCAGGGGAAGCGTGAAGGTTTCCTGTTCACGCAGCATCACCAGGGCGTTGGAAAAAGCATTCCAGGAACCAATCAGGGTGGTCAGGCCCAGGGTGGCCATCACGGGACCCAGCAGGGGCAGCACCACGGCCCAGTAGATGCGGAATTCAGAGCAACCGTCGATGCGGGCAGCTTCCATCAGTTCTTTGGGGATGGAGGAGATGATGTACTGGCGCATCAGAAAGATGCCGAAAGCGTTGGCAGCACCGGGAAAGTACAGCGCGATGGGTTTTCCGACCCAGCCGATTTGCTGCATGATCAGGTAGTAAGGCACCAGACCCAGCAGACCGGGAATCAGCACCGTGCCCAGCAGCAGACCGAACATGATCTTCTTGCCTTTGAACTCGTACATGGCGAAGGCGTAACCGCCCAGAGAGCAGAAGAACAGGGTGAAGGCCACGCTCATGATGGAGATGTAGGTGCTGTTCCAGAAAGCACGCCAGAAATTGGCTTTTTCCAGCAGGATCTGGTAATTCAGAGGCATGTCTGTACCGAACCAGGTGTGCACAGGCAGGTCAAAGGTGTGCCCTTTAGCGTAGGTGGCCAGCACGAACATCAGGTAAAGAGGGGCCAGAGTGAAGATGGCCATGAACAGCAACACACCGTTGAGAGCGAGCTTTCCGCCCAGTGCGCGTTGTTCCAGGGAACGGACTTTGGTGGGTTTGTTTAAAGAAGTGGTCATGTTCAAGCCTCCGTGCTGTTGGCGCTGCGTCCAAAGGCCAGGTTGGTGAGAACGGTGATGATCAGAACCAGGATGAAGAGCAGCCAGGCCACTGCAGCAGCAGCACCCATGTCGTTGGCAATGAACGCATTGTAGTAAAGGTAATAGCCAATGGTTTCACCGCTGTGGTCCTGTCCACCGGCGGGTGGTCCAGACAGCAGGATCAGCACTTCGTCAAACAGGTTGAGGTTTCCGACCACGGTGCCGATGGTGGCAAAGTAGGCGATGGGGCGCAACAGGGGCAGGGTGATGTACCAGAATTGCTGGATGCGGGAAGCGCCGTCCACTTCAGCGGCTTCGTAGATGTCACTGCTGATGGTCTGCAGACCGGCGAGGTACAGCACGGTGTTGTAGCCGAAGTAACGCCAGAAAATCAGAATGCACAGCAGGGGCTTGGTATAGTTGCGGTCAAACGTCCACTTGATGTAGTTTTCACCGTCTTTGTCAGGGATGATGGAACCCAGGATGGGGAAATCGTTGAGCCACAGCAGGAACTGGTTGACGATGCCGCGCTGCTCGCTGAACAGCACCGAGATCACGATGGCGATGGCCACCGTGGAGGTGACGTAAGGCACCAGGAACGCTGCAGTGAAGAAGTGTTTGAAGCGTTTGACCTGGGTGTGCAGGATGTAAGCCAGAGGAATGGCCACCATGTGCTGGGGAAGGCCGGAAACGATGGCGATCCACAGGGTGTTGTAGATGGTGGTGCGAAACTCGGGCTCAGCCAGCACGTAGGTGAAATTGGAGAGTCCGACAAATTTCATGGTGCTTAGACCAGCGGCGGAGTTCCAGCTGCTGAAAGCCAGCACCAGCGAAAAGACGATGGGCAGCAGGCCAAAAATGGCGAACAGAATAAAAAACGGACTGACAAAAACGTATGGAGCAGCATCCTTCTGGAAAGTGTTCCAGTTGAAGGACTTCCGTTGTATCTCTTTTTTGGTGGTGGTGGTCATAAAAACTCCTTACCCTCTTGCACCTTTCTGGTGAAGGCTGTCCGAGAAAGCGCACTGATTGTTCAGAATGGCTGCTGCTTGCTGAACAGCTCTCAAGGTTGTCTCCCCAAAGCCCCCCTTCTAGAGGCTTTGGGGAGGAGAGCACTAAAAAGTCAGGTGCTTAGTTTCCGCGCTTGACGCGACGCTCAACCAGGGCCTGGGCTTCGTCCAGAGCGCCCTTGATGTCAGCGCCATCGTTGAGGATCTTGGTGAGGGCAGCGCCGAAAGCGTCGTCAGCCACAGCGTCGTACTTGTTGGCATCGAAGGGACGGGTGTTGTTGGCTGCACGGACCCACATGGTGCGGGCAGTGGTCTGGCCACCCAGGAACTCAACGGGCTGGCGCATCAGGGGGCTGTTCTGGGCAGCTTTGAGGGAGGGGAGGGCGGAGATGGCTTTGAAGGAGTTCAGTTGCACGTCTTTGTTCAGGGCGTAGAACTTGATGAATTCCCAGGCCAGGTCTTTTTGCTTGCTCTGCTTGGGCACGGCCAGGAAGCTTCCGCCCCAGGTGGCGTAGCTCTTGCCGGGGAGGTCAGCAGCGCGCCATTTGCCGGAGGTTTCGGGCACAACGCCGTGCATGGTGCCTTCGAACCAGGCGCCGAAGGGCTGGGTGGCAATCTTGCCTTTGTTCAGTCCGTCGGTCCACTCGGGGCTCCACTCACCGACGTTGGCGTCGATCTTGGCGTCACGGGCAGCTTTGGCCAGTTGAGCGGCTTTCACGAAACGGGCGCTGTTCAGGACAGGGTTGCCTTTGGCGTCGAAGTAGAGGCTCTCACCAGCGGCGATGTTGGCGCGGACGTAAGCACGGGCAATGAAGCCAGCGTTGTGCAGCAGGTAAGCGCCAGTGGCGGCTTTGATCTTCTTACCAGCATCGATGTAGCTTTCCCAGCTCTTGGTCAGGCTGGCGGTGCTGACGCCGGCTTTCTTGAGGATGTCGTCGCGGTAGAACAGGGTGCCGGGAGCGATGTCCACGGGGAACACGAACATGCCACCGTCGGGGTTGGAGGCTTGAGCCCATGCGTAACCGGTGATCAGGTTCTGGTACTGCTTGGCGCTGTAGGGGGATTTGGTCAGGTCTTCCAGACCGCCGGATTCGCCGAACTTGGCCACGAAGCCGATTTCCACGCAGGCCACGTCGCCAGCGCCGGAGCCGGTGGCCAGGGCGGTGGTGAGGGCGTTGTGGTGGTCACCGTAGTTCAGGGTGTTGACCTTGATGTCCACATCGGGGTGCAGCTTTTTCCACATGGGGATGGCTGCTTCGATGGGTTCGTTCAGGTTGGAGAAGCAGTTGATGGTGAGGGTGGCAGCTTGAGCGGCACTACCGAGGGCAAGAACAACAAACAGACCGAGAGCTTTCTTCATACTTTCCTCCACTTCATTCCTCTTCAAGAATGTTGAGACGACTTTAGAGCAAACGTTTGACCAGTTGAAACCGCTTTCAGGTGGGTTCTATGTCATGGAACCTGAAACCTCCGTGAAAGAGCCTTGCGGACTCAGCGCAAAAGCGCTGTGGATTCACGAACAATGAGCTGGGACTGGAAATTGTGCAGGGTGTAGGGCCTGTTTTCCAGCATGAGCAGGATCACCCTGGCGGCTTCACGACCAAATTCCAGGGTCGGGAAACGCACGGTGGTGAGGGGGGGCGTCATGTAAGAGCAGCCGGGCAGGTCATCGAAACCCACCAGAGAAATGTCGTGTGGAACACGGATGCCTCTGCGGTAGAGGGCGAGCTTTGCCCCGAAGGCCATCTGGTCGTTGCTTCCCAGGATCGCAGTGAAATTGCGGGTCTTGGAAAACAGGGCGTCCATGGCCAGAACACCCGATTGCTCGGTGAAATTGCCTTCCACCACCAGGTCAAGATCGAGCTGCAAACCGGCTTCCTGGATGGCTTTTTTGTAGCCCTGGTAGCGATCATGCGCGGCCTTGTTGTGCAGTGGGCCGGAGATGTGGGCGATGCGGGAATGTCCCAGTTCGATCAGGTGCCGGGTGCCCATGTAGGCCCCCTGGGTGTGATCGATGTCCAGACAGTGCCTTTCCATGCCTTTGATGCGGCGTCCGATCACGATGATGGGCATGGATTTGGCAAGCAGAAGCAGTTCGCGTTCGGGAACCAGACCGTCCAGGACGATCATGGCGTCTACACGTCTGCCGCTGAGCACCCGCAGGGCTTCTTTCTCGCGGTCGGCGCGCCAGTGTCCACTGGCAAAAATGGGGTGGTAAGGACTGCCGTCCAGACCCTGCTCGATGCCTTTGAGGATTTCTCCGTAGAACGGGCTGGAGATTTCCTGGGTCACCACACCAATGCTGAGAGATTTTCCCTGTGCCAGACCTTTGGCGAGGACGTTGGGGCTGTAACCAAGACGCTGAATGGCTTCCAGAACGGCTTTGTGCTTCTCAGGAGCCACCTGGGCAGTGCCATTGATCACCCGCGAGACGGTGCTGGGGGAAACTCCAGCTTCTCGGGCAACATGATTTAAGGTAACAGTCTCGCGCACATGTCCTCCCTGTGGAACACGCTTTCAGGTTCTTTTCAGTTGGTGTGCATACAGTGAATCATGATTTGAAAGCGTTGTCAAGAGAGCGTTTGCTCAAATTGCCCTGAAATCTTTCAGAAAAATCTTGAAAGGCGTGCTGGAAGATAAAAAATGCGTTTTCAAAGTTGGTGGTGATTTCGAGGTTTGCCAGACCTTTCCGAAAAAATCCAGAACATTCAGAAAGAATTTCAAGCTTTTGCAGCAAAACCTGAAAAGTGTAAACAGAAAACCCTGTCCAGTGGCTGCAGAAGCAGCTTCTGAAAGGATTAGTGCCCACCCAGCAGATTTGCAACAAAACCATTGAAACTCACCATCCTTTCATGCCAGAAGTTTGTTTCTTGAAAAAACGAAGCCTGCAAAGGATCAGGCAGGTTCGACTGGTCTTTATCTAACCTTAATCTTTTGAGGGCTTCAGGCTGTTGGTTGGTTCCCATTGTGCGCAAATTGTCTTACAGAGTTCTTCTTGGGAATCTTTTTTTGAGAACGAATTCAAAACACCTGCACCCAGAAGGCACTGCGCAACCATCAGAAATGTTTCTGGTCAGGTTTGAGGTTCTTTCAGCGAAGATGGCTAAAAAGAAACTAACTTACACAATGCCATTTGTAAAATACCATGAGAAAAATGAGCGGAGATGGAGTGATTGGAAATGCTTCCAGAAAAGCATTGACTTCGTGTTGGGGTCGGTATTTAATCAATTCATACCAAATCAAAACAGGCTGACATCTGGGTTGCAGACAGCATTTTGCTGCCTGTGGTGCAGGTGGGCTGAAGGGGACAACATGGTGTCAAAACGCACGATGGGAGGGTCACTGTTGCTGACCCTCGCACTGGTGGTCAGCTCTTGCGGGAGCCAGACCCCCACAACCAAACAGCAGGTTCAGGCGCAGGCGAACGGGAACCTGCAGGTGTACTACAAGAAACCCACCGCCTGGGGAAATGCCAACATTCATTACTGGAACACCGT